>NZ_JAASUG010000013.1:0-83828 GCF_014322885.1 Listeria grandensis
ATTCCACAGTAGCTCAGTTGGTAGAGCAATCGGCTGTTAACCGATCGGTCGCAAGTTCGAGTCTTGCCTGTGGAGCCTTATTTTTGTTTCAGGGAATATTACGTGCTACTGCTTCCATAGCTCAGTAGGTAGAGCACTTCCATGGTAAGGAAGAGGTCACCAGTTCGAATCTGGTTGGAAGCTTGTTAGAAAATGAGATATACGAAGGAGTTTGACGGTTTTTCGTTAGACTCCTTTTTTGTTCTGGTCACCATTTGGTCACCGATTTTTGTATCTTACTATTTGGGTCTAAATCATTGAATGACAACGGTTACATATTTTTGTACTTATTATTGCGATTTTATGTCATGAGAACGGAACTTCTGCTTATAAAAAAGAGGAAAGAAGGAATGTTTTATGAAAAGCTGGGGAATCAAAAAAATGGAATTACAAGCAGATTTAGATAACGCTCAGGAGTTACTAAACCAGCAAATGGCAGCACAATTGGAAAAAGAGAAGCAGGATGCTGCGACAAAAGAGCCGTGCAGGAACTGTTTGTGAATAATGATCCGTTGACGAACCAAGTTAAAGCGACAACGAATCAAGACACGATTGCGGAAGCTCGGAAGTTAGTAGATGGTGTGCGTGACGGGGCACTCAAAAAAGAGCTACAACCCTATTTTGATATTGCAAAGTCACTTTTAAAGAAGCAGGATGAAATGCAGGGGGAAATAACGACACACGATTATGTCTTGGGTGTTGATCGTTATGTGACGGGGACATACGTAGGAGATGTGTCATTTATCACTGTTACAATTGATGGTAAGGAGTACAGAGGTGGGACGGTGATCAATGGCGAATTTAAATTTTATACTTTTGATAAGATTCTGTTTGCGACAAGTGAGGTTATCGTGAATGCCTACAATGCTTCGAATGAGTTGCTGGATACAAGGAGCGTAGTGCTGAAATCTAGTGTTGATTTGACGAAAGGGCACGTGACATTAGCTACTTTTACGATTGGGGATAAAAATATTACGGGGACATACGCGCATGATGTGAAATCATTTATTGTCACTGTCAATGGTACGAGTTATAAAGGTGGTACATTCCATGGTGAAAGTGGATTCAAATTCTATGTTCTAGATAAAATTAAAACGGTGGATGATATTGTGACTATTCAGGCTTTGGATAAGGCGAACAAAGTGCTAGATACGAAATCAGTGATGGTGAAAGCTGCGAATGTTACAACGATTGGTTCGGTGACGCTAGACATATTTACAATCGGTGATAAAAATCTTATAGGGACATATACGCATGACGTGAAATCAATTATTCTGACGGTAAATGGCGTGAATTATAAGGGCGGAACATTCCATAGTGATGGCACTTTTAAATTCTATGCTATCGATAAAATTAAGAAAGTCGGAGATATAGTTTCACTGGAAGCTTTTGATAAGTCTGGTAAATTGTTAGATACAAAAAACGTGATATTAAGTATGAAAACAGCGATTAAATAACTGATATTAGTGACTTGGCTAATACTATTTATACAGCTTTTGGGCGCTTTACCTATGTATTGAAATGTGCTATCATGGAGACACCTTTGGTACTATATAGATGTTGAATGGAAACATACTGGAGGGTTAGTGTTTTGTGATATATGGAAAATTGCATTATATACTGTAGTGAGATGGAAGGGGAATGTTGAAATGAGTGCACGTTTTAATCTTATGAAAGAAAATCCAGAAGTTTATGCATTGCTCGGTAAGCTTGATACGCTTGGACGGGAAAGTAGCATTCCGAAGAAGTTGCAAGAATTGATTAAAGTTTATGCGTCGAGCTTGAACCACTGTGCGTTTTGTATTGATATGCATACGAAAGAAGCATTGGAGAATGGCGAAACAGTGCAGCGTGTTATAGGAGTGAATGCTTGGCGTGAAGCCCCATTCTATACGGATAAGGAACGTGTGGTTCTGGAACTGGTTGAGGAAGTAACTTTTATTCATCAGCACGGCGTTTCAGACAAGGTTTATGTGGAACTTGAGAAGTATTACAATGAGAAGGAAATTGGCGAGTTGTATTTGTTGATTACGACGATCAATGCATATAATAGACTTGGGGTTATGAGCCGTTTGCAACCAAAAGCCGATAAATGAAAAAATGGGGGGATTTACCGTTTTTAATGGTGAATCCTCTTTTTACTCTTTACCTTCTTTGCAAAATATGCTATCATAAAAGGTAGTCAAAATGAGGACGGTTTTAGGAGGAAAGAGCATGAATACAGCGTTAACAATTTTACTTGTAATTATATCTATATTGTTAATAATCGTAGTTGTTCTTCAACCAGGTAAGAGTAACGGGTTATCCGGAGCTATCTCTGGTGGAGCAGAAGAACTATTTGGTAAACAAAAGGCAAGAGGACTTGAGCGTATATTACATCGCACAACGATCGTTTTAGCGGTTATCTTCTTCGCAATATTGATTGCTTTAGGATTTTTCTTGTAATTTCAAAAGCAATGATGACTCCACCTAATTTTTTTGGGTGGAGCTTTTTGTTGATGGGGCTGTAGTGAGTATAGCCCCAGATGAGTGTGAGCGCAGGGAAACCATATTCAAAGCTTGATAAGTCTCTAGCACCTTCTTTTTGAAATTTAGATGCGGAGGCGGTACACTGGATGTAATGATATTTTTAGAATGAAGGGGATTTTTTGATATGAAGATGAAGGCGCCAGAGCCATTTTTATTTGAGACGGGAAAGCGTGCGGTATTGTTGTTGCATGGCTTTACGGGAAGTTCGGCGGATGTGCGGATGTTGGGACGGTTTTTGCAGGATAATAATTATACGTGTTATGCGCCGCAGTATAAGGGGCATGGGGTGTCGCCTGATGTGCTTCTGACGACGGGACCTGATGATTGGTGGCAGGATGTGCTCGCGGCTTATGATCGCTTGAAATCGCTTGGCTACGAGGAGATTGCGGTGGCTGGGCTGTCGCTTGGTGGGCTTTTTTCGTTGAAGCTAGGGGTTAATCGGCCGCTTAAGGGAATTGTTGCGATGAGTACGCCGACGCGGATGGATAGTTCTTCGCCGATTATTCAGGGCTTTTTGGATTATGTGCGTAATTACAAGAAGTATGAGGGGAAGACGCCGGACGAGATCGATGCGGAGATGTTGGCATACAAGGATGCACCAATGGATACGATTGCAAAATTGAAGGATGAGATCGAGGACGTGATTCCGCAGATTGACATGATTTATGCGCCAATCATGGTTGTTCAAGGAAAAAAAGATCAGATGGTGGATGTAAATGGTGCGGAATTGATTTATAATAAGGTAGAGTCAGATCAAAAGGAACTGAAATGGTACGAGAATTCTGGACATGTTATTACGATCGATAAGGAAAAGGCGCAGTTGCAAGATGATATTTTGGCCTTTTTAGATACGCTGGATTGGCATGTTTAAGTTTTATGAAGAGAGAGGAGGGAAACAATGAAGAAAATAGAAGATAAGATTTTAGATTTTATGAAGGAATCACCGAAAAAGACGTTTTCACTGGATGATTTAGAGGTGGAGATGGCGTTGCAAGATGCGGATGATTTTAAGGCGATGGTGAAGTCGCTTGTTGCGATGGAGGATCGCGGGGATGTGATTCGGACGAAGAAGAACCGTTATGCTTTACCGGAGGAACTTGATTTTGTGAAGGGGACTTTCCGGGCACATGAGAAGGGGTTTGGATTTGTGCTTCCTGAGGAACAAGAGATGGATGATATTTTTATCCCGCCAACGCAGGTGAATAATGCGATGAATGGGGATATAGTTTTTGCTAATATCACGAAGATTAAGGGTGACAACTTAGCGGAGGGCGCCATTCACAAAATTGTGGAGCGGAAGACGTCGCAAATTGTTGGAACTTATATGGAGGATTTGATTGGGGACCCGATCGTGATTCCTGATGATAAACGTACATTTGGTCAGGTGGAGGTGGATCTTGAAAGTGGTCTGAAACCTGTGGATGGACATAAGGTGATCGTGGAATTGACGGATTATCCTGAGGGGCGCAACCGTGCACGAGGGATTGTCAAAATGATTATTGGCCATCGTAATGATCCAGGTGTTGATATTCTATCGATTATTCATAAGCATGGGATTCCGATTGCGTTTCCGGATGAGGTGATGGAGCAGGCGAATGCGGTTCCGGCAGAGATTTCGGAAAGTGAGATTGGGGCGCGACGCGATTTGCGTGATGAGGTCATTGTTACGATTGATGGCGCGGATGCGAAGGATCTTGATGATGCGGTGACGGTGACAAAACTTCCCAATGGCAACTATAAATTAGGTGTACATATTGCGGATGTTAGTTCGTATGTGACGGAAGGTTCGGCGCTTGATCGTGAGGCATTTGATCGGGGAACGAGTGTCTACTTAGTGGACCGGGTTATTCCGATGATACCACATCGTCTGTCGAACGGGATTTGTTCGCTAAATCCGCATGTGGATCGTTTTACGATGTCTTGTGAGATGGAGATTGATGGGACGGGGACGGTTGTTTCGCATGAGATTTTTGAGAGTGTGATTAAGACTACGGAACGGATGACTTATTCGGATGTGAATGATATTTTAGTCTCTGAGGATGCGGACTTACGCGCGAAGTATGCCGCGATTGTCCCAATGCTTGAGGAGATGCATCATTTGTCGCGTATTCTGAATAAGAAACGGGACGCGCGTGGAGCCATTGATTTTGATTTTAAAGAGGCACGCATTGTGGTGGATGATGAAGGTCGTCCGACGGGTGTTGTGACGCGGGAACGTTCGGCTGGTGAACGCCTGATTGAGGAATTTATGCTAGCCGCCAATGAGACTGTTGCAGAGCATTTTTTCTGGATGCAGGTACCGTTTATTTACCGTATTCATGAAAATCCGCGGGAAGAGAAGTTGCAACGTTTCTTCGAGTTTATTACGAACTTTGGCTTGATTGTGAAGGGAACGGCGAATGATGTTCATCCGCGGGCTTTGCAGCAAGTTTTGGAAGAAGTAAAAGGTAAGCCAGAGGAAATGGTGGTTTCGACGATTATGCTTCGTTCGATGCAACAAGCGAAGTACGATACGGCAAATTTAGGGCATTTCGGTTTGTCGACGGAATACTATACGCATTTCACGTCGCCGATTCGTCGGTATCCGGATTTAATCGTACACCGCCTGATTCGCGAGTATTTGATTCACGGGGATATTGATGAGGGTACGCTCGCAAAATGGGCTGAACGCCTTCCTGAGATCGCAGAGCACACTTCTAAAATGGAGCGTCGTGCGGTGGAGGCTGAGCGTGAAACGGATGAGTTGAAGAAGACGGAGTATATGGTGGACAAGGTTGGTGAAATTTTTAAAGGAATTATTAGTTCGGTGACGAATTTTGGTCTGTTTATTGAATTGCCAAATACGATCGAGGGTCTTGTTCATGTGAGCACGATGAAGACGGACTACTACCAATTCCACCAAAATCAATTGGCGATGATCGGTGAGCGTACGGGCCAAGTTTATCGGATTGGTGATGAGGTCGAGGTCGAAGTAACGAAGGTTGATGTAGATCACCGCGAAATCGATTTTGCGCTTCGTAGTCCTGGTAAGGAGACGCCAGGCTTTAAGCGGAATAAGAAGCAGCTCGAAGTCTCGAAGTCGTTCAAGAAAAAGAAAAACCGCCCAAGTGGTGATAAAAAACGGAAGGATAAGGACTCGTCTAGCAAGAAGGAAAAGCAAGATAACGAATGGTCCGGCCAACCGAAGAAGAAAAAGAAAAAACCATTTTACCAAGGTGTGGCGAAGGGCACGAAGCCAAAGAAACCACGTCGTTAGAAGGGAAGATGTATCATGCCTAAAGGCGATGGACGTTTACTAGCGCAAAATAAGAAGGCGCGTCATGATTATGCGATTGAGGAGACTTTTGAAGCTGGGATTGTGCTTCAGGGAACGGAGATTAAGTCGGTCCGTAACGCACGCGTGAATTTGAAGGATGCGTATGCGCGAATTGATCGTGGTGAAATTTTTCTGCATAATATGCACATTAGTCCGTATGAGCAGGGAAATCGCTATAATCATGATCCGCTTCGGACGCGCAAGTTGTTGTTGCACAAGAAGCAGATTAGCAAGTTAATCGGTGAGACAAAAGAGGCGGGGTACTCGATTATTCCGCTGAAAATGTACATCAAGGATGGCTATGCTAAAGTGTTGATTGGTGTGGCGAAAGGTAAGAAGAAATATGATAAGCGTCAAGATTTGAAGAGCAAAGAAGCGAAGCGTGATGTGGAGCGGGCGTTTAAAGAAAGACAACGATAAGTTTCGGAGACTATTGTGGGTGAGATGCCGCTCGTGATTGGCTGTAATTTGCCATTTGTGAGCCTCTCGTGTATAATATTAGTTACTGTCACGTTTGGTGTTTCGCAAAAGGAAGCATTTTTCTCGTGGTACGCCGTTTGAGCGGCTATATCACGGGGACGTTACGGATTCGACAGGGATAGTTCGAGCTTGGATTGCGAGTCGGGGGGATCGGCCTCGTTACAAACGTCAAAGCCAATAATAACTGGCAAAACTAATAATAACCTAGCTTTCGCTGCCTAAGAACAGTCGATAGCTGATCCTCCGTGCATCGCCCATGTGCTACGGTAAGGGTCTCAAATGAAGTGGGATACGATTTCAAGTCTCCGTCTGGGGCTTGGAAGAAGAGATGAATCAGACTAGCTTTATGGAAGCCTGTTGTCGGGCTGATGTATATGCGAAATCCTAATACGACGACTACGCTCGTAGAAGTCTAAGTGCCGTTATTTCTGGACGTGGGTTCGACTCCCACCGTCTCCATTTTTGGAAGATTAAAGAAGAATATTGTTTAGGAGGAAACCACTCTTGAGGCGTTGATATGAGACGTTTTAGGGGTGTTTTTTTATTTTTATAAAAAGGATAGAAAATGATAGAAATGAAAAACTTTTGCCACAAATTTGCCACGCTTTTTCAACTAACATCGTATAATTGTTCCATCACATCATCCACTAATCGTGATTCTTTTTGTTCAAGTTCATCAATTATATGACTATAGATTTGTAACGTAGTTATAATATCTTTGTGACCTAAACGTCTAGATATATATTTTATATTTACGCCCCTGTATAAAAGTATGGATGCATGAGAGTGTCGTAAACCATGACTTGTTATTGTTTCAACATTAATTTTACCGCAGAATTTTTTTAGTGTTTTGTTTACGGCATGATTTGGTTATCACTTCTATATACAGTTTAAGGATGTTGTATCTCTTCAAAAAATATTTAATCATAAAGATCAAAAAGAAACATTAATTTATATTGGTATACAGCAGGATGAGTTAGACAGTAAGATGTTGAAGTTTAATTTGTAAATAGGTAATTGTTTATATAGAACTATGTTTGGTACAATTGGATACAGAGAGGTGTGTGAAAATATGAGTTTTGTATCAATTGTAGGAAATAAAAAATTTATTAATGTGGTGAGTGACGGGCTGGCTGTTTGGCCAGATAGAAGGGAGCAAAATTTCAAGAAATTCAATAAAATTAAAGGGAAATTTTTCATTGCATATGCAGGCAACGTAACAGTTTGTTTGAGTGTTCAGGAACAGGTTATAGATATGTTTAATTCAGGGAAAACCTTAGAGCATGTGATTGATACAGTATCCAGAAATTTGTCTCGCACAATCTACAACGAAAATAATAAAGCCATGATTTGTATTGGAGGAAAGAATACTAAAGGCAAATTAGTGTTTGCCACAATGTCAAATAGGCCATACAGTAAATTGCATAGGCTGATTTGTGATACAGATGATATTAAGTATGCTTTTTTACAGCATCATGAAGGTAGCGCGGTAGCTGAAAAAGAGTTTTGTAGGCTTGCGCAGGAGAGTGCCTCTACTTCATCAAAAAGAATGCTGCAAACTCAAAAAAAACTGAGTGTGTACATGTCAAAGTTAAATCCAGATACAGTTAATGAAATAACATTTAGTACAACAATAATTGCTTAAAACAGTATCTTTATAAAGTTATTGTATTCCATTAATATGTATTTAAACTGGAAGGCTGTTTCATAGATTAAGGTTTATTGATTATACTATACGAAAGGATGGTGCATATGTTAAAGAGATTATTAGCGCAGAAAAAAATTGCATACACGCTGGGAATTATATTTATGATTGGAGTCGTATTATCTGCACTAATGGCTGATAAGGAGACTCTAAAAGGTTTTTTGTATAATTTAGGGGGAAATATCTTTTTTCTTTCAATTGAATTAGCATTTGTCGTTATTATTTTTGATACTTTGATTAGTGAATATGAAGCTAAGGCAGAATTTGAAAAAGAGTTGAAAACATATTATTTAATTGTAGGGAGTCGACATAAGCATTTTGTGCGTAGACTGAAATATAGTGTTGCAGGACTTTTATTAACCCAGCAATTTTCAGAATCCGAAATAGATGAGAAATTTAAAGATATTGCAACAAACTTGGATAAATACGTAAATGTTGATTTTCTTGAGAGAATTGATAGTATACCAATTTTGAACCCAGATCTTAGCACAAGCGAAGTAAAACAAAATATACTTGCAAAAGGATGGCGATTTGGAGATACGGTACGGCTAGATATACATCAATATATAGATAGGTATTTGAAATATATACCGTTGGTAGTGGATCAGCACATTTCAAATATTGAGGTCATTGTTCAAGAGGACATGCTGTTTAGTACAACAATCCCAGAGATTTATAGAGTAAGTGTTGGATCTCAGCCTGTCCTTGATATTGCCGATAATTTGGATGATTTTAAAGAGAAATTAAACAAAATAATTAATTCAATAGAAGCATTGGATCAGAAGATGAAGTGATCAATCTATCAGGAGTATTCTGAATAAATGTCTATTCAAATGAATAGCGTTACATTGGTTTGACTAATCTATGATAAAGCTTTGTGTTTGAACGAGATTGAAGCTATTTCTAAAAGTTACAGAATCTTAGATATGTTACATTTGTGGGCTGGTAATATAGTAGTGCTGCCATATATTATAGTACATATGGATAAGCGGGTAGAAACCATTGGAATGAAAGGAACCTTTTTGGTATAGTTAGAAGAAAAGGAGATGGACTCATGGAGAAAAAATTAATTTTTATATCCCATATTACAGAGGAAAAAGATATAGCACTAAAGTTGAAGGGAATAATTGAGAAGAGTTTTTTGGGGATGATAGATGTATTTGTCTCTAGTGATGATAAAGATTTAACTATGGGGAGTAAATGGTTAGGGCAAATTTCTACTGCTCTAGAGCGCGCGTCAGTTGAAATAGTTATTTGTAGCCCGTATTCAATAACTAGACCATGGATTAATTTTGAAGCGGGAGCTGGCTGGGTAAGAAATATACCTGTTATCCCGTTATGCCATTCTGGCATGAAGCGTTCGGAATTACCAGTTCCACTAAATCAATTACAGGCTGGGGAAGCCAAGGACATTAATTCTATACGGGGTATATTATCTACAATTTCAACCAGCTTAGGAAGCTCAGTACCAGATATAGATCTTAGTATATTTTTAGAAGAGATTGAGATTTTTGAATACGAGTATACTTTTTTAAGTCGAGCTTCTACAGTGCTAAGCGAATTAAATAATATTGTGCCTATTGTAGATCAGCTGAAGGCTAATAAGGAAGCGGACGTTTTTCAAGTTCAATTAACTGATAGCGAAATTATGCAAATTCGGGCTTTAGAAAAAACAATGGTAGAATTAGAATTATTAAACATTCGATCTAACGCAAGAGGGGCTGCCCATACTACGGTTCAAGGAACTGTTAGAGATATGGAGATTGTAAAACTTTCTAAATTTAATGATTTTGTTCGTAATACAGAATCGTTCAACGCAATAAGTTGATTGAAGGAACCTTTGGGTTCTTTTTTTGTTGCCTATTTTCCAGAAAGGTTGTGATATGTATTATGAAGTTAACAGCAAAGTTATTACAATACATTCTAACAGGTCAACTTATCAGGTTTTATAAAACGAAGGAATGGAAGACGCTGCGAGAGATTGCGTTGAAACGAGACAACTACGAGTGCCAGTGATGCAAGAAGCGTGGGCTTTATGCGAAAGCGGATTGTGTCCATCACTTACAATATGTAAAGGAAGTGCCAACGCTAGCATTGACTTTATCCAATCTCGAAAGCCTATGGGCTTGATGGTTGTTTTAATGATTTTTGCGGTTGCCCTACCGACAAAAGCCGCGGTGAATATTCAAAAGCAACACATTAACGGTTTACCTAAAACAGCGTATGCGAATGGTGTAGGTAAACCAAGCATGATTGTTCTACATGAGGCGGCAAACAACAGCGCAACGATTGAGAATGAAGTGTCTTACATGTCTCGAAATTGGCAAAATGCGTTTGTGCATGCCTTTGCGAGTGCTAGCAAGGTAATCGAGATTGTCGATACAAACTACACTGCATGGGGTGCGGCTCTGTAGCTAATCGATATGCGATTCATGTGGAGCTCGTACGTAAAGGGAATTTTACAAAAGCGTATGGAAATTGGTTGGATGAAGCTGTTTATTATGCCAAGCAATACAACATTCCAATGACATTTAACACTGGGAAAAAGGGTTTTGTGACACATGCATGGGTGAGTGATCAGCTCGGCGGCACTAACCATCAAGACCCAATCGCGTGGTTAAAACAAAATGGTGTATCCATGACACAATTAGAAAAGGGTTTGAAAGCTAAATATCGAGGGGATACCATTGTTTCACCAAGCACGCCCCCAGTGACAGAAACACCAAAACCAAACGTGCCAAGTAACATTGTGGTAGGTGCAAAAGTGAAGGTCTTGCCAAGTGCTAAAAAGTACGCTACGGGACAAGCTATTCAAGCCTTTATTAAAGGTAGCCAATACACAATTTTACAAACGAAAGCGGATCGCGTGCGACTCTCAGGGATTAATTCTTGGGTTTACAACCGAGATGTCGAGGTGATGAAGGCAACAGTTGCACCACCTGTTACGTCCAAAAAGGTCTATTTACCAGCTACAGCGAGTACATGGCGGATTTATGGACTTACGGTTAGCCCTATTAAAGTGAATACGAAAGCCTTCTTAAAACCAGCAAAGTTTGGAGGATTAAGCTATACCATTCTAAAAAAAACGTGGTTCAGATGTATATGAAATCCAAACATCTCAGTTTGGAAGAGTGCAAATTTATGCTAGCCCAACCACAGGTGCAACGATCAAATAATGAGAAATAATGTGCAAAGCTCTTATCCTTTTTCAAGGGATAGGGGCTTTTTTTATGTGCAGAATATGGTATGATTGGAAGAAGAATATAACAATTGGAAAGGATAGGGGATCATGGCAACAAAATAATGCACTGAAAAGAAAAAGCAACCAAAGATTTAAAAATGAAGAATGTCGGCAAGGAAATAGGCTGGGGAATAACTAAAATTCATCTTTAAAAACTTAGAAATAGAAAAGTATGAATAGATAAGCCATTATGAAAAATAGATTATACAAAATTACTATTTTTCTCATTTCAAAACCTACAGCATCCTAATATTTTTCATATTTACGTAACATTTGACATATCAATGAAATCATTATATACTCAAAATTGTAAAATACAGAAAAAAAGGAGAATGTATTATGTTGAAAGTATTGAGCAAAAAGAAAGTAAAAATGTTAGCGGTAGCAATGTCTTGTTCATTTGCATTTACAGTTGCATCCCCAGCTTTAAATGCCCATGCAGAAGAAAATTTGGAAGATGTAATGCTATCAGTAGAAACAAACCAATTCGATGTGGATGCCTCCCAAGCAATTTCTGAAATTGATAGTGTAGGGGTAGAAGAGATTGTAAGCGAAGATGCACCAACCACCTCAAACGTGCAACTACTTAGAGCAGCAGCTTATAAAAATAAGACTTATTCTTATAAAAGAGGTGGCTTTGCTGCGTGGTGTAGAGATAATATAAGTTATAAATATAATGGAGTTACAGTGTCGGAAAATAGTAAGTGGCAGGAAGCTGGCTATATTTTCCCAAATATTATTTCAAAAAAAGGAATCAAAATCGTTGCCACTGGTACAGGATACAGGGATTATAGAGGCACAAAAACATATAAAATTGGAACGCCAAGTCCGTGGGGAGATTTTGCCTTCAGCGCATTTGATAAAACAGATCAATACAGAGTGAAATCCAACGGCTCTGGTTATCTGAAATAAAAAGGTTTTAAGGTTCGATTAAGTGAGGCAGTTGCAATGTGTATTCTTAAATTTGCAACTGCACTACTTTTTAAAATATTGATTAGTGGAGTGGTAAAATGCTAGAAATTATTAATTTAGAAAAGCATTATAAGAATAAAAAAATATTAGCAGGTTTTAATTTAAAACTTGATTCCAAAGGTATTATTTTTTTTCTAGGGAAAAATGGAGCTGGAAAGACCACTTTTTTTAATTGTATTATGGGTTTTGAAGATTACTTAGGTGAGATTATCAAGCCTGTAAACATTGCAGCCGTTTTTGATGAGTCACAATTGTATAGCAATTTAAATGCATATGATAATATAAAATTATTGGTTGGAAGAGATTTAGAACAAGAGGAGCGGGTATTGCTACTGAAGTACATAGATGATAGCGTGCTAGATAGAAAAATAGGATCGTATTCACTAGGGCAAAAAAAGATTCTATCTATTTTTATTGCCATATTTACAAAGCCAGAAATGCTAATATTGGATGAAGTATCTAATGGTTTGGATTATGAAACGGCAAAGAAAGTTAAAAATTTGTTAATATCATGCAAAGATAAAATGCTTGTTTTAGTATGTGGGCATCAATTTGATTTTTATAATCAAATCTTGGATGAAGTTTTTGTAATAAATGATATGCAACTAATTCATGTTGATATAAATAAGTTTACAGATTTGGAGAGCGTATATGAAAAGTATGTGGGCTAGTGTAAAGATGCAATTATTTTATCAATGGAAGGCAAAATATCTTATTTCATTATTTATATCTCTTATTGTGATGTGTGTATTTTCTAGCTATACACAATACAGTTCGCTCCATCAAAAAGAAAATCGATTTGATATAACAATGGAGACGTATGAACAAGATGGAATTACCTTGAAGCAGGCACTTTCAGAGGAGTTGAAGATTAAGAAGGATGGTAATTCGGAAGAGATAAGCAATGCATTAAAATATGATTATTACCGTGTTATCGCGGCAAAAGTAGCATTAAACCCCTTAAATGCGCCCAATCAAATTTTTACATCTATTGCAATTATAATCTTACCCATTCTTTTTGGAGTATATAGCTGTCATGTTGCCTTTTTTGATTTTAAATATAGAACGATTAAAAATCAGTTATTATTAAGAGGTTATAAATCTTTCTATTTTAGTAAGCTTATATCTATTGCGATTGTTGCTGTCGCTACTGCTCTGATTACAATACTGCTTTCGATAGGAGTACAGTATTTATTTAATTTATTAGCAGGTGTTCAGCCTAATACAAGTGTGAACTACTTGTCGAAACTACCCTTACAGTTTTTTTATCAGTCATTAGTTTTTATTTTATTTGGAACTTTTTTCTTCACACTAACCATTCTGATTCGTTCAACGTTAGTAAGCATAGTCATGTTATTTTTATACATGTTTATTGTACCAAATTTGGGCGGTTATGATCTGAAAAACTTGATGCTTCTTACAATATCTAAAATATACAATACCTCAGCCTCAACAATGGAAGTGGTATCAGGAGTGAATACAAATATTATAGCTGGTTACTTGATTGTTATAACTGTGTGTATTGTGTTTACAATTATTTCTTACAAGTGGAATGAAAAAAGGTTATGTCCTAAACTTTGAATCGGATAATATTGGAATGATTTCCACTAAGTTGCTGCAAAAATGTATGACTATATTGAATGTTTGAAAATATAGAAAGCTAGGCATCTTGCCTAAAGCATCTGATACAAGTGGAATTGGATTAATTGAGGATTATAAAAAGCAGTTATTAAAGAAAAAGTAGTGCTAAAATCATTTGCCACAGATTTGCCACAAGGGTGATTTATGGGATAGTACAACCATTGGTACGAGTACCTTTGATGAACGAGTTATACGGTCACCGTCTCCATAAAACAGGGAATATGAAGAAATTCCTAGAAAACACCTCAAAAATTAGATGTTTGGTCTAACTTTTGAGGTGTTTTACTGTATGCAGCGCTAATGTTATTGCTTAAATGAAAAAATAAGTATTTACAACGTATTCCAAACATGGTATTATAGTTCAAGTAATCAAGGTTACCAGTTCGGATCAGATGATTCATAACAGGCTACTAGTTTCAACCTGATTAGTAATTAAATATAGTCTGGTGGTTATTGCGAGAAGGTCACACCCGTTCCCATCCCGAACACGGAAGTTAAGTTTCTCAGCGTCGATGGTAGTAGGGGGCTTCCCCCTGTGAGAGTAGATCGTTGCCAGGCAAAGTTGCATAATAGTCTATGAATCGTAACGGATTTGTAGGCTATTTTTTTGTGATTTAAAAATGGGAATGGAGATGGCGAATTGGATTTAGTTAGTATTAAAAATATTCGTATTGCAAACTCCGGTTTAGGCAATGCTTTTGGATCAGTGAATGAGTGTGTGGAGGCGCTGATTGGTATACAGGCACAGTATCAGCAGTTTGGTGAGATTAGTCTGTTTCATCGGCTGGGTGAATTGGATAAGGATATTTTAAAAAGGAAATATGATGATAACGAAATCATTAAGTTGTGGGGACAGCGAACAACCGTGCATCTTTATATTCCGGAAGATTGGAAAAACTTAAGCGCGATTTATGCGCCGAGAAGGACGTGGGTTCGAAAACATTGTGAGGAATTGGGGGTGGATCTCGATTCTCTTTTGGAGCAAATGGATAGTCTTGGGAAATCGAAGCGCTTTGTCCCGAAAGAAGAATTGGCGGATTTGATGGGAGACCAAGCTAAGAAATTGATGACTTGGGGTGGCGTTTTGATTGAAGCTTCTTTGAGGGGGCAAATATATGCTGTGCCGGAGAGTCCGAAAACGCGGTTTTATGCGCATAGGAAGTGGATCGATGACGCGTCGCTTGCAACTTGGCAAGCGAGTATAGACAAGTCTGCGATTGATCGGTTTTTGTATCGCTATTTTTCTTGTTACGGGCCGGCTACGTTAGAGGATTTCAAGCATTGGAGTGGCTTGCCTAATTATGCTTTCTTGGACGCTTTTAAAAGGATTGAAGAGAACTTGGAACGGTTTGAGGTTGCTGGGAAAATGTATTACATTCCTGAGGAGGCGCTTTATTTGGAGCGACAAAATGTGATTTCTCAGGTGAAATTGTTGGGGAAATTTGATCCGCTTTTTGTGAGTTATGCGGACAAGGGCTGGTTTGCGGATGCTATGTATCAAAAGGAAATCTGGCGAACGGCGGGACATATCGAGGCGGTGATCTTGATTGATGGGGAGATTCGTGGGACTTGGAGATACTTGATCAAAGGAACGAAGATTCAGTTTACTTGCTATTGTTTTAGTCGGATTTCTGTACGTGATCGGAAAAGAATCGCGCTTGAGGCAGAGCGGTTAGCGTTATTCCTCCAGAAAGATTTAGCAGGTATCAAATACGAATAAAAACACAATCAGACTCCACTGCTAAGAATGCTGATTGTGTGATGGTTTTATAAAAATGGATTTTCTGACCAGTACTGGAGTGGTAATTCCATGCGTACCGTTTTGTTTGGGTCGACAACTTGGCAGATTCGAAGGTCGCCGGCTAGTGATAATAGCATGATGGCGTCAGTAGCTGTAATTGTGTTTGTACCTATTAAAAGTTGAACCATGTTTTTAGTTGCTATTCGACTGGCATCGTCGAGCGTTGGAGCGGAAGCAATCGTGATGATCTTATCTTCGCTAATGAGGCTCGGTGTTGGCCATTTTTTATTTTTTACAACTTGGAGGCGGATCGTGACTTGGCTAGCCATTTCTGCGCCTGAAACAGATACTTCTCCATCGGCCATTGCGGCATGGACGTCACCAAGAGCGAGAAGGGCGCCAGAAACGTTGACAGGAAGGAATAGTGTTACACCTTCTTTAATTTCCTTGCAGTCCATATTGCCACCGTGTGCGTCTGGTGTGCCACAGGAAATTGGATCACCAGCTGGTGCTGTGCCGATAACGCCGATCATTTTGTTTAATGGAATAGCAATATCGCTTGCAAAAATAAGTTTGTCATTTAGAATTGGAAGGCGTCGGATGGTATTGTTCGTCAGTTCATCACCAAGTACGCCTAGGCCAGGGCCCGTTAGCATGGTCGCTTTTCCAATTAATTGAATTTTCTCTATAGTAACAGCCAGAATATCACCAGGCTCGGCGTCATTTATAAAAATGGGGCCAGTTGCTGGATTTATTTTGTTCCAATCAAGTTGATGGAAAGGCTGATCTTCCGTTTTAATTTGGTTTTCAAAGCAGTCAAAGGTTTCAACGGTAATTACTGCGCCGTTATCGACTGTCATACTCGGTTTGGCATTCTTATCCATCGCATAAATAACGTGTTGTTTCATCACAGGATGCATTTAATTTTCTCCTTTCTTTTTTAATGGTAGTACTTCAAGCAATAAGAAATAATTATATTATTTGATTACTTTGATAAAGTATAGCATCTCCGTAAATTGATGTACATGGACATATTGTGAACAGTTTGAGTCAGATTGTTTGCTTTTCTCCATTTTTTTGGTTAGAGGGCCAGATGAAGTTTGGAGATGTTGGAGTGATGCCGTTTCTGAGTTCTTCTTTGCGGATTTTAAAATGAGAAAAACGTGAAAACAAGCTTGATTTTAGTCCTATTTTTTGGCTGTTTCGTTGTGGTTTTTAGTAGTTTTCTTTATCTGTAGTAGTCTGGATGAGCGCTAATCATGATGAGTGCGCTTACGATGATGTTCAGCCGTCTTAAAAATGCCCATTCTGTATTTGAACACTCCTTCACTACGTCTGTTTAGGCCTTTTTGAGAGATTTTGAAAATGATTGCGATTGGGAACGCTAGGAAAACCATTCTTTGCGTGAGGTGTTTTTTTGTACTATAATAGGCAGAGAATAGGATCGTGAGAGTGAGGTGGGCGTGATGTCGGAGGATTTTGTGAAATTAGATCACGTGAGTTATAAATATGAGGATGAAGATAATTTTGCGGTGAACGATGTTTCTTTTACGGTAAAAAGGGGCGAATGGTTGGCGCTCGTCGGGCATAATGGCTCAGGGAAGTCGACGATTGCAAAATTGCTAAATGGACTTTTGTTTCCAACGGATGGTTTGGTGAAAATCGGCCATTTTAAACTGGGGGAAAAAACGATTTGGGAAATTAGAAAACAGGTTGGCATGGTGTTTCAGAATCCGGATAACCAATTTGTTGGGGCAACGGTGCAAGATGACGTGGCGTTTGGACTTGAGAATCATGGTGTACCGCATGAGTTGATGGTGGAGCGCGTGGAGCGTGCGCTAGATGAGGTTGGCATGCAAGGTTACGCATTACACGAGCCGTCGCGTCTTTCAGGCGGTCAGAAGCAGCGTGTGGCGATTGCAGGGGTACTTGCTTTGCAACCAGATGTGATTATTTTGGATGAGGCGACGTCGATGCTTGATCCGCGAGGCCGGGCTGAGGTGATGGAAACGATTCGCGTGATGCGGGAGCGCGAGGCCATTACGGTGATTTCCATTACGCACGATTTGGATGAGGTCGTTCTGGCTGACCGGGTAATCGTGATGAATAAGGGGTCGCTACATATTGAAGGCACGCCAAAAGAAGTTTTTGCGCAGGCTGATGAAATGCGTCGGATCGGACTGGGTGTCCCTTTTATAACCTTGCTGCAGGAAAACTTAGAGCAATCAGGAGTCACACTCGCAGATCGAAGTTTGATGGAAGGGGCGTTGATGGATCAATTATGGACATTACATTCGAACAAGTAGGTTTTTGTTATCAGAAAAATTCTCCCTTTGAGACGCGCGCACTTCAACATGTGGATGTGGCAATCGATTCTGGAAGTTATACGGCGATTATCGGGCATACTGGCTCTGGGAAATCAACGTTGCTGCAACATCTGAATGCCTTGCTATTGCCGACAGAAGGAACAGTGACGCTCGGTGATCGTGTGATTAAGGCTGGCGAGAAACAAAAAGGGTTACGCGAGTTACGTAAGCGTGTGGGAATTGTATTTCAGTTTCCAGAGGCACAGCTATTTGAGGAAACGGTGGAAAAGGACATTTGTTTTGGTCCGCTGAATTTCGGTGTGCCAGAGGAGGAAGCTAAAGCACGAGCGCGCAAGGTGATCGTGGAGGTTGGATTGACAGAGGAAATTTTGATGCGTTCACCGTTTGAACTTTCTGGTGGTCAGATGCGTCGGGTGGCCATTGCGGGCGTTTTGGCGATGGATCCGCAAGTATTGGTGCTTGATGAACCGACGGCGGGGCTTGATCCAAATGGGCGTAAGGAGATCATGGAAATGTTTGCAGCGCTGCACCGGATGAAGGGGTTGACGACAGTTCTTGTGACGCACAGTATGGAGGACGCGGCGACCTATGCGGAAAAAGTGGTGCTGATGAAAGGCGGAACGGTGGAGCAAGTTTCGACGCCGAGAGAGCTTTTTAGTGATCCGGATAAATTGACGGATTTGGGGCTATCGGTTCCGGATGTGGTGCATTTTCAACGCCATTTTGAACAGCGGTTTGCGGTGAAGCTTGGCAAGACGTGTTTAACGATCGATGAATTGGTGGGCGAAATGGTTCCGCATCTCGGGAAGGGTGTGGCGAGCGAATGATGGAGAAAATGATTCTCGGTCGGTTTATCCCCGGCGAATCATGGTTGCATAGGCTCGATCCGCGGGCTAAGATTACAGCGGTGATGTATTTTATAGTGATTGTATTTTTAGCAAATAACTGGCTTACATATGCGTTATTATTTGTGTTTGTACTCAGTTTATTATTTGCGTCACGTGTGCCGTTTATGTTCTTTATTAAAGGACTGCAACCGGTGTTTTGGTTGATTATTTTGACGTTGCTGTTGCAAGTGTTTTTTACGCAGGGTGGGACAACGTATTTTGAATGGGGACCGGTTCATGTGACGAGTCTTGGCTTGATGAATGGGGCGATGATTTTTGCGCGGTTCGTGTTGATCATTTTTATGACAACGTTGCTGACGCTTACGACGAGTCCGATTGAGCTGACGGATGGGATTGAAAGCATGCTAGCATTATTGCGATATGTTCGTTTTCCAGTGCATGAGTTGGCGTTGATGCTTAGTATTGCACTCCGCTTTATTCCGACATTGATGGACGAGACGGAAAAAATTATGAAGGCACAGAAAGCACGAGGTGTGGAGTTTTCTAGCGGGCCAATCAAGGAGCGGATGAAGGCGATTGTGCCGCTACTCGTGCCGCTATTTATCAGTGCTTTTAAACGGGCAGAGGATTTGGCAATTGCGATGGAAGCACGCGGATATCGTGGTGGTAAGGGCAGGACGAAGTTTAGACTACTTGCGTGGCGGTTTTCGGATACATTTTTGTTAGTGATGATGTTGGTCGTGACGGCAATGTTGGTTTGGCTGCGATCATAAGAAGAGGTGTGACGAATGAAGCGGTTTAAGGCAGTGATTCAGTATGACGGTACGGAGTTTGTGGGATACCAGATTCAGCCAAATGGGCGAACGGTGCAAGAGGAGATTGAAAAAGCGTTGTTGCGGATGCATAAGGGTGACGTGGTGAAAATCGTTGGGTCTGGACGGACGGATACGGGGGTTCATGCAAAAGGACAGGTGATTCATTTCGACTCGCCGCTTGCGATTCCACCTGCAAAATATCGAAAGGCACTGCAAACGTTCACGCCGTATGATATTAGTATCGTGTCTGTAGAGGAAGTAGATGCTGATTTTCATGCGCGTTTTGGGACGGATGGGAAGGAATATCGATATTTTGTGCAGCGTTCGGAGTTTTTTGATCCGTTTGCGCGTCATTTCTCGCTACACTTTCCTTATAAATTAGATGTTTCGCGGATGCGTGAGGCGGCGGATGTTCTGACTGGTGAGCACGATTTTACAAGTTTTTGTGCCGCTGGGTCGAGTCGTGAGAATAAGGTTCGGACGATTTATGCGATTGAGATTATCGAAGAGGGCGATACGCTTATTTTCTCTTTTAAAGGAAATGGTTTTTTATATAATATGGTGCGAATTCTAGTGGGCACGTTACTCGATGTCGGAAATGATCGGTTGACGGTGGCGCAAGTCAAAGCAAATTTAGAGGCACGCGACCGGACACAAGGTGCAAAAACTGCGCCGCCACAAGGACTTTACTTATGGGAGGTTTACTATAAGTAATATCAAGCGTTTTAGGCGAATAATGTTCCAATCTAAACCCATTTGAAAAAAAATAACCAATCGCATTGACTTTTTACGGTAAAGACTGTATTATTGACTATGGTATTGTTTGCCCCACAATAAGCCCCGGAAAGTTTGTTGTGTTGAACAAAACAATGGAAATTTAAAACAAATCGAAAAGCAGATCGTGGGCTATGGAACAGTTTACAGATCGCATTTTTCTTAAAATCTAGGAGGGAAAATTATGCGTACGACTTATATGGC
The DNA here is from genome assembly GCF_014322885.1 of Listeria grandensis. Classification (NCBI taxonomy): domain Bacteria; kingdom Bacillati; phylum Bacillota; class Bacilli; order Caryophanales; family Listeriaceae; genus Listeria; species Listeria grandensis. The sequence continues at coordinate 20,633 of NZ_JAASUG010000013.1, forward strand.
AAAAACAGGCGAAGTACAACGTAATTGGTATGTTATTGATGCCACTGATATTCCGCTTGGCCGTTTATCTAGTGAAGTAGCTTCAATCTTACGTGGTAAAATCAAGCCACAATTTACTCCTCATGTTGATACAGGGGACTTCGTAATTATTATCAATGCAGGCAAAATTGCTTTAACTGGTAAGAAAGCAACTGACAAAATCTACTACCGTCACTCTCAATATCCAGGCGGTTTGAAATCACGTACAGCGGGTGACCTACGTACGAACAATCCAGAGAGATTACTTGAGCTTTCTATCAAAGGAATGCTTCCAAAGAACTCTTTAGGACGTCAAATTTTCAAGAAATTACACGTTTATGGTGGCGCTGAGCACGAACATGCAGCACAAAAACCAGAAGTGTATCAATTACGCGGATAATTAGAAGAGGAGGGAAATATAGTGGCTCAAGTACAATATTATGGAACAGGTCGTCGTAAAAGCTCAGTAGCTCGTGTACGTTTAGTACCAGGCGATGGCAAAGTAGTTATAAACGGTAGAGATTGGGAAGATTACATTCCATTCGCGGCTCTTCGCGAAGTTATTAAACAACCATTAGTTGCGACTGAAACTCTAGGAAACTATGATGTTTTAGTAAACGTAAACGGTGGTGGTTATACTGGTCAAGCTGGCGCAATCCGTCACGGTATTTCACGTGCATTGCTACAAGTTGCACCAGATTACCGTTCTCCACTCAAACGTGCAGGTCTATTAACTCGTGACCCACGTATGAAAGAACGTAAGAAACCAGGTTTGAAGGGTGCACGTCGTGCTCCTCAGTTCTCAAAACGTTAATATATTTTTATATATCGACATTCAAAAAGGCACTTTCCAAGTAATTGGAGAGTGTTTTTTTACTCTTTGGAAGTGGGGAAAGATGTGCTATCAAAATGAAATGGAGATTCTAGAATGACAAATAATTTTTGGACGGAGTTGCCAAAGCCTTTTTTTGTTTTAGCACCGATGGAAGATGTGACAGATGTCGTTTTTCGGCACGTTGTAAAAGAAGCTGGTTCGCCGGATGTTTTTTTCACGGAGTTTACGAATTCTGATAGCTTTTGTCATCCGGATGGGAAAGAAAGTGTGCGTGGGCGCTTAGTTTTTACGGAAGACGAGCAGCCGATCGTGGCTCATATTTGGGGGGATAAGCCTGAATTTTTCCGGGAAATGAGTATTGAATTGGCAAATATGGGGTTCAAAGGTGTAGATATTAATATGGGATGCCCGGTTCCGAATGTCGCTGGTCGTGGAAAAGGTAGTGGTCTTATTTTGCGTCCGGAAGTGGCTGCGGAATTGATTGAGGCTGCAAAAGCTGGCGGGATACCGGTTAGTGTTAAAACACGGATTGGGTATGAAGCGTTGGATGAACTGGAAGCGTGGATTACGCATTTGCTCAAGCAAGATATTGCGAATTTATCGGTTCATTTACGGACGCGCAAGGAAATGAGTAAAGTCGACGCTCATTGGGAAATGATTCCTCAAGTTATGGCGATTCGTGATCGTGTCGCGCCTAACACACTTATTACGATTAATGGGGATATTCCTGATCGTGACAAGGGCTTGCAACTGGCGGAACAGTATGGCGTGGATGGGATTATGATTGGTCGAGGGATTTTTAAGAATCCGTATGCGTTTGAAAAAGTGAAAAAAGAGCATTCGGCGCAAGAATTACTTAGACTGCTGCAACTACAACTTGATTTACAAGATCAGTTTGCAGAACTTGTTCCGCGCTCCATTGTTGGATTGCATCGCTTCTTTAAAATTTATGTTAAAGGTTTTCCGGGTGCCAATGATCTGCGAATCCAATTGATGAATACGAAATCGACAGAAGAGGTTCGACGGGTTTTAGCCGATTTCACAAGTATCACTGAAAATTAGTATTGGAAAAACAAAAAATCCTCGAAATTAATCGGGGATTTTTTGTTGCTTACTATTGTTTCTCAACGACATGTACATCTTCAAACGAGCCATATTTTGACCACCATGGAGATGCTCCGGCGTTTAACAAGCCGTCAAGAGATGTGATATTCTCTTTTCCTTGTGTACGCAACCATTCGCGCAGTGCGTCATCGCCTTGTTTGCCGTAAACTTCAATGCCATCTTTCCATGTTGCACGGCCACAAAGCACACCGCTATATTGCACTTTATGCTCATTCGCAAAGGCAATTGTTTTATGGAAAAGTTCCGCCGTTACACCAGCACTCAAATAAATGAATGGTAGTGGGCTTAGATCGGAACACTCTTCAAAATGGCGTCCAGCTTCTTCTTTTGTATAAACGGTTTCGCCGTCCGTGAAGCCTTCTACATATTTAAAGTTCACTGGAACCTCTAGTTTAAGTACGTCCACGCCATAACGCGGTTTGGAGAATTCTTTGATCGATGCTTTGACTTTCGCAGGTTTCAGTTTGGCGTATTCGGCGCTCGCTGAATCTGTTACTTTCGCATCGTACGTAATTGGTTCAAGGAAGAATGGGATATCGACTTCGCGACACTCAGCACCAATTCTTTCAAGGAACGCGTATTTGATCTCATTGATCTCAGCTGGCTCGTCTGGATCATAATATACTAAAATTTTCACTGCATCACCGCCGCTTTCTTTAATGCGGAGTGCGGATAAGTCAGCGATCAAATCAGGGAGTTTACCTGGGGTTGTAGCGTCATAGCCTGTTTTTTCGTAAGAGGTTAGTAAGCCGCAATTCTCATGGCGTGCTTTGATGGCTGGTGTACCATATTGAAGATCCAACAAGATGGCAGATGCGTAAGGTGTCAGCTCTTCGGACACCAATTGTTTGAAATCCTCGACATCTTTATCACTCTCAGACCCCTTAGCTTCTTGAATCATTTTCTTTAGGGAGCCACGTTGGTCAATCGCGAGTGCGGCAATAATTCCTTTATCATTGGAAAGCCGTTGTAAACCATCAAATTTACCTTTTGTGATTTGTACCATAACTCTAATCTCCTTCTTTCTCTTATTTCTATACGTGCATACCTACCTACAATACCCTGTTAAAATGGGGCGTAAACCTAGATCTGACCTACGTACCACTCTATTCTACCACCAAAATTGTTATATACAAAATATTTATCTATAAACGTTGCATTTTACACAAAAATGGGCTACTATTTTGATTAGGAGTTGTGTTTGGGGAATTGTTAACAATGGGGACGACAAGCGAGCAATTCTTGGATAGAAATGAGGATATGAGGCATGACAAAACAGGCTAGTAGCCGCTCCTCGAAACGGCGCAACAAAAAGAAACGTGATTTTTATGTCGGTGTCGCTTTGATTTTCGTGTTGTTGATGGTTATCTTTATTGTCGTGAAAATGATTACACCAGAAGAGCTCATAAATGCGGATGAAAAAAGTGCTCAGGAGGCGCCAACGAAGAAGAAGTCAGAAACACCGAAGAAGCAGGTGGAGAAAGAAACGCCAACGGTGACGGATAATACCGAGATCGATCAATATCTAGAGAGCATTGGGTTTAGTGGAACCGCGCTAGTTTACCGAGAGGGTAAAATTGTGCTGAATAAGGGGTACAAAGATGCGAATCGGGAGACCAATGCGGCGAATACACCCGATACCGCATATTATATCGGCTCTTCTCAAAAAGCGGTGATTGCAACGGCGATTTTGCAATTGGAGGAACGTGGCAAGTTGCAGGTTTCAGATCCAGTGTCGCAGTATTTACCAGATTTTCCGAATGGGGATCGGATTACGCTTAAGAACTTGCTCAATCATACGTCTGGTATTGTCGGTCATACGGAAGAAAATGTGAAGATCACACCAGCTGACTTGATAAAGGATATTGAAGCGCAAGGTATCAAGCGTAAGCCCGGAAAATGGGATTATAATGATTCGAACTATAGTGTTCTAGCGTATATTGTCGAGCAAATTAGTGGTGAAAAACTGATGAGCTACATTCAAAAGAATATTTTTGAACCAGCAGGCATGAAGCATTCGGGAATTTACACAACGTATAACAAGGAAAAGCAGCCCTCTATAGGCTATTCGATTCAAAAAGATGGAACGTATAAAACGCCATATTTACCTGATTTATCACAGCTTTACGGGTGCGGTGACATGTACATGACAGCGACGGATATGTATTTATTTGATCGTGCCTTATCGGATCGGAAGTTGATCAATGATACGAGTTTTGAGAAGATGTTTACGGCTGGAAGTGCTTCTGGCTATGGTATGGGGTTTTATGCCGATCCAGGAAGCTACAATAGTCATGGCGTGTTAAGTGGTTGGAACGTTTCGAATAGCTTCAGCCACAGTGGAAAAACGGTGGTTGTTCTGCTGTCAAACATTCAAAATAATATTAAATCATTCGGCAAGGTGAACAATCATATTTATCAGCTACTAAATCAATAAAAAACAGGATGGGCACGTTTGGGGGCGTGACTCGTCCTGTTTTTTGTTATTTTTTCGTTATTTTATCGATTGCATCTTGCATTTGGTATTCTCTTGATGGGGCCGTGTAATTGCTCCATTTGTCGCTGTCTACAAGGTACACGTGTTTTGCTTTGACAGCAGGGATGTCTTTCCAAATACCGGCTAAAAGTGTGCTGACATCGTCTGTTGTTTTACCTTCTGGTGTTAAAATGAATAGCTGATCAGCGTCGCTAACATAGGCTGGTACGGCTTCTGTTGCGATTGCTTTTGTTTCTTTATTCTTTTTGGCTGCTTCGGTTGGTGTGAACCCAGCGCCAGTATACAGGCCGTCAAACACGATTGGATCGTGTATGTAGATTTCTTTACCCCAGAATTGAACAACGGCTGCTTTTTGATTTTCAATGCCAGCGTCTTTGAGTGTCGCTTTGGCTTCTTTTGATTCTTTCGCGTATTTTGCTAGGTATGTTTTTTCCGCGTCTTTGGCATTGACTAAATTAGCGATATCATTGAGTTGTTCATCAGGTGTCACGCCGAATTTGGTTGCATAAACAGGTGCGATTTTTTCTAGGTTTGTAAGCATATCTTTTTGATAATCGGAAATAATGATGAGATCGGGTTTGAGTGAAGCGATTTTTTCCACGTTGGGCTTGTCGCCACCGATATTTTCAACACCTTTTAGGAAGTCTGGATAAATTCCCATGTAGTAGTCTGTTGTTGCGAGTGGCTTGATGTCAAGGGCGTAAAGTTCCCCAGCGTTTTGAATCGCCACGATTTTTTTCGGCGTTGCTGGAATGACGACTTTACGATCTAGTGCATCCGTTAGTGTACGCGCCTTATCTTCTGTTTTCGCTTCGTCGTTAGAAGCGCTGGATCCGCCACATGCGGCAAGTGCCAGTACCAATGTTAAAACGACGAGAAGAAGTGCTGTTAATTTTTTCTTTTTCATCCTTAAACCTCCTGTAATTGAAAACTATTCTCAATAAGATAATTATAGATGTAGATGAATGAATATTCAAGGGGTTTTGTAAAATAATTTTTGAGGTATACAAAAAAGCTGGATTCATGGCTCCAGCTTTTTGTATGTAGGGCTTTATTTCTTCATTTTCAAATGTTCGACTTCGATGACGCGCAGGCCTTTGCGATCTAGCGCGGTCACGATGGCGTCTTTTTCGGTTTCGCTGATGCCAGCAGGTAGTGTGACAAGAACGCGGCGGATGTAATCCTCTACTTGGGAATCCATCGTGATTAGACTGGCGATCGTCGTATATTTATCGATGATTTTCGTGATTTTTGTGAGGGAGCCGGGAACTTCGCCGGTTGCGATTGTTAAAACGTAGCTTCCTGAATCAATATTCCATGCATCTTGTAAAACTCCGAGCAATTTCCCATGCGTCAAAATGCCGTAGAAATCGCCTTGCTCATTCAATACAGCGATGTAGGGCAGTTCTTTAATCGTGAAGAAAACCTCGAAAAATGAGGAATTGATGCTGATATGCTTGGTTTGGTTTTTAATGAGGCTTGTCACATTGTCGGAGAGGTTCCCACCATTTGCGGCGTGACGATAAATATGCATTTTATAAATATTACCAATAAATTTCTCACCTTTATTATCTAATACGGGAACACAACGGTATCCATCTTCTTCCAAAATGTCTAGCGTTTCTTTGAGCGTTGCGTCTTCGGTGATGGTCGTTAAATTGATTTTAGGGATACAAAGGTTTTTAATCAACATATGTTGGTCACTCCAATCTCTTTTTATTAGGATTCATCTTCTTTATTCTAACCCAATTTCGTGGGTTTGTATAGAAAATACTGTATGGATTAGTTGACAGTGAGAAGGGTTGTCATTTAGAATAGAGAAAATGATATTGATAATGATTATCAGTGAGAAAGAGTAGGTGGCGTTATGCATATTGAAACAGTGAGTATTGAGTTTGAGACGGGTAACAAGGAGAAAATGTTGCAATCTGTGGCGCATCACCGAGAAGAAATGGCCGATTTTGAGGGCTTTTTAGGATATGAGGTTTGGCTAAAAGAGGGTGCGCGAAAGTCGACAGTGATGAATGTGTCGCGCTGGGCGTCGAAGGAGCAGTTTACGGTGTGGATGAAGCAGCATCGCGACTTCCACCGGGAAATGAAGCGGACTGGTGGAGGTGGGGGCTCAGAGCTTGTTGTCACTCGCCAGACTGGATCGTATGATATGATTATGATGTAGTGTTTTGAAGCAGAAATCTTTCGGGGTTTCTGTTTTTTTGTTTAAAATGCGTCGAAAAGGTGTATTTATAGTGTAGTGGTCCATTCGTTACAGATGATGGGAATTGTGATAATATGGATACGTGACAAAATCTAAGACAAGAGGAAAGCGGGGACTTTATACAATGAATAAAGGAATTGCCAATTTTGATTATTATAACCCAACGCACATCGTATTTGGGAAAGACCGGATTGCGGAGCTTGTAACACTGATTCCAGTGGATAAGAAGGTACTGGTATTATACGGTGGTGGAAGCGTGGAACGTTTTGGGACGCTTAAAAGAGTACGTGAAGCACTTTCTGGGCACACTTTTGGTGAATTTGGTGGGATTGAAGCGAATCCTACATACGCGACGCTGGTACGCGCAATTGAGCAGGTGAGGCAAGAGGGCTATAATTATTTACTGGCTGTCGGCGGTGGTTCTGTCATTGATGGAACGAAATTCGTTGCGGCGGGCGCGCTTTTTGATAGTGAGCCGATTAATATTTTTGGTAGTGGGATTGGTGAGGGGATTCCGATTAAGGAAGCCTTGCCGTTTGGGGCTGTTTTGACGCTTCCTGCAACGGGGTCTGAGATGAATAGTGGTGGCGTGGTGAGTATCGTTGAGAAGAAGGCGAAACTTGGTTTTGGTAGCGCGGTTACTTTCCCACAATTCTCGATTCTTGAGCCGGAGCTTACGTATACGTTGCCGAAACGTCAATTGGCGAACGGTGTGATCGATTCGTTTGTGCATATTATGGAACAGTATATGACGTATCCAGTTGGTGCGATGGTGCAGGATCGGTTCGCAGAAGGGTTGCTTGAGACGTTGATTGAGATTGGGCCGGACGTTGTAGATGAGTCGAATCATGATTATAACTTGCGGGCTAACTTTATGTGGACGGCGACATACGCGCTGAACGGGACGCTGAATAAAGGGGTTCCGGGTGACTGGTCGAGCCATGGGTTAGGGCATGAGATTACGGCGCTTTATCATATTGACCATGCGCGGACGCTTGCGATTGTGTTGCCTTCGCTACTGGAGATTCGTAAGGAAGAGAAGGGCGCGAAGCTGTTGCAATATGCGGAGCGTGTTTGGCATATTACGGACGGGACGGATGATGAGAAAATTCAAGCGGCTATCGACAAAACGCGTGCTTTCTTTGAATCGCTTGGAGCTCCGACGCATTTCAGTGAGTATGAGCTTGGCGAGGAAGTCGTGGATGCGCTCGTTTCTCAGCTTGAAAAACATGGGCTGACGGCGATTTCTGAACGAGGGGATCAAACGCTTGATGTCAGCCGCGAAATTTATAAAAATGCCTTGTAATAATAGGTTAATCTAACTTTATGTGAATAGGACGCCGGACTTTTTGTGAGTTTGGCGTCCTATAATAGTAGATTTTGATAGGGAAGAGGGGATGATGATGAGGGAGATTCAGGATAGTAGTGCTAAAACATTTTTTGGACATCCTCGTGGTCTTGCAACGCTGTTCTTCACAGAGTTCTGGGAGCGTTTTTCTTACTACGGGATGCGTGCGATTCTTATTTACTACATGTACACGGCGGTTGTCGATGGAGGGCTTGGTTTTTCTCAAGCTACAGCGACGGCGATCATGTCGATTTATGGCTCGCTTGTTTACATGTCTGGCGTTATTGGTGGCTGGACGGCGGATCGGATTCTAGGGCCGCGTAGGACGATTTTTTACGGTGGCGTCTTGATTATGTTAGGGCACATTGCGCTGTCATTTCCAGGAGGCGCGACGGCACTTTTCGTATCGATGTTCTTCATTATTATTGGAACTGGTTTTTTGAAACCTAACGTATCGAATGTGGTCGGTGATCTTTATCCAAAAGGAGATCAAAGACGGGATGCTGGTTTTAGTATTTTTTACATGGGGATTAATCTGGGTGCGTTCATTGCACCGTTTATCGTAACGGGCGTGTCGAATTCGGCTAATAGTTATCATGCTGGGTTTGGTGTGGCTGCGGTTGGGATGGCGGTCGGTTTGATCGTGTACGTGATTACGGGGAAAATGTATCTGCGTGATGCTGGTAAAAAGGTTCCTAACCCACTGAAAAGCTCGGAAAAGAAGAAAATGTCTGGTCTAGTGTTAGCTTTAGCAGCTGGAATTGTTGCTATTAGCACGATTGTAGCTTGGCTTCAAGGTGAATTTACATTGCAAACAGTCATTATGACGGTTACCGTTATGGGTGTTATTATTCCGCTTATTTACTTTATTGTGATGATGACGAGTAAGAAGACGACGAAAGATGAGCGTTCGCGACTTACGGCTTACATACCTCTATTTTTGATCTCGGTTATGTTTTGGATGATTGAGGAACAGGGATCCACGACGCTTGCTTTATTTGCAGCCAATCGAACGGATCTGAGCGTTGGTAGTTTTACATTAGATCCGGGATTATTCCAATCGCTAAATCCAATGTTCATCATTATTTTATCACCAATCTTTGCTTGGATCTGGACGAAGCTCGGAAAAAGGCAACCAGGAACACCGCGAAAATTTGCGCTAGGTCTGTTTTTTGCAGGGCTATCGTTCGTGATTATGATGTTGCCGGGGATTCTTGCGGGAAATACAACGACAGCAGTAAGCCCGATGTGGCTTGTGCTGAGCTTCTTTATTTGTATCGTGGGTGAGATGTGCTTGTCGCCAGTTGGTTTATCAGCAACGACAAAACTAGCGCCAGCGGCATTTGCATCCCAGACGATGAGTGTTTGGTTCTTATCTGATGCGATGGCTCAGGCGTTTAATGCCCAAACGACGCAATATTTCAATGCCAAAACGGAGATCTTGTATTTCGGTATTTTCGGATTTGGTGCCGTGGCATTTGCGATCCTACTTTTCTTCGGCGCGCCATTACTAAAAAAATATATGCGAGGCGTGGATTAATGACGCCAAATTGTGCATAAGAAGGCAGTACAAAAAAAGCATTGAGAACTGGATTTTAGACCAGTTTTCAATGCTTTTTAGTTGGTTATTCAGAGAAGTGTCCTTTGTTCTTTTTGTAAAGATAAATTGGTAGTCCGATTGCGGTGAGAACTAGTCCGATTCCGGCGTTCATTGGTTGTGTGAACAAGGTGTTCAGAACGATGAAGGCTCCACCACAGATCGCAATGAGTGGTATCACTGGATAAAGTGGGACTTTGTAAGGTCGGGCGAGTTCTGGTTCTCGTTTTCGCAATATGAAGACGGCAATGAATGTAAGTGTATAGAAAATCCAGATGACGAAGATGAGCATATCTGTCAGTTGGTTGAATTTCCCGGTGAAGATCATGATAATCGAAATGAGGAGTACGACAATTCCACCATTATACGGAACACTACTTTTAGCGCCAAGTTTTTTGAACCAGTTGCTGAATGGTAGTTGATTATCTAAGGCCATTGCGTATGGAATACGGATTCCGGTCATCGTATAGCCATTGATAGTACCAAAAACGGAGATTAGAATTCCGACGGTGATCAACTTCCCGCCAATCGAGCCAAAGATGATGTTTGCTACGTCAGATGCTGGTGTTGCTGTAGCTGCGAGTGCTGTAGCAGGCATCACGAATAAATAAGCAATATTAATCAATAGATAGACGAGCATGACACCTGTTAGTCCGAATACGATCGCTTTTGGCAAATCTTTTTTCGGGTTTTTCATTTCGCCGGCAATATTACCAACGTGAATCCAGCCATCATAAGCAAACATTGTTGCAACAAGGCCGGAACCAAGGCTTGTCAAAAATGGGTGGTCTTCTACACTGATCGGGAATAAACGAAAAGCAACGTCCCCTTGATGAAAAAGTCCAAAAATAATAATTAAGATAAGTGGTACTAGTTTACAAATTGTTGTGACGGCTTGAAATGAGCCCGCTACTTTTGCGCCAATAAAGTTCATGAGCATAATGAAAACTGCTGCAGCAATGGCAACTGGGACAATGATATGATCGCCAGTGCCAAAAAGATTAGCGACTTGTGTTGCAAAAATAATGGATAAGGCCGCGATATTTGCTGGGAAGTAGATAACCGTCTGTGCCCAGCCAAGTAAGTATGCGGTTAGCTTGCCGTACGTTTTTTGAAGGTACATCATCATTCCACCGGTTTGTGGGATGGCCGCGGAAAGTTCGGCTGCGGTTAGCCCTCCACAAATAGTGATGACACCACCGAGGATCCAAGCTAGCAAGCCTAATCCTGCAGTTCCAGTTGCTGAATAAACAGCCTCCGGTTTGAAGAATACACCGGAACCAATAACAGTCCCCATAACAATGGTTAGTGCGGTAAAGAAGCCAATCTCTTTTTTAAGTTTCTGATTTTCCATATGTTTCCCCTCGCTTGTCTGCGGTATGACATAGCAACACCGCAAACAGTTGTTTTTGTAAAAATAGAAATTAATTAATGCCTTACTACTGTATCATTTTCTAGCTTTTTTGTCAGCTTTTCTAGCATATCTTTTGTCATACGGTCTAGGTCATATTGTGGATCAAAATCCCATTCGTTTCTAGCACAACTAGCGTCTAGGGAATCTGGCCATGAGTCAGCGATGGCTTGACGAGCTGGATCGACATCATATTTTAGTTCGAAGTCAGGAATAAATTTGCGAATCGACGCAGCGATTTGTTCTGGCTCGAAGCTCATTGCGGTAATATTAAAGGCGTTGCGATGCACGAGACGTTTTGGATCCGCGTTCATCAGTTTGATGATGGCATCAATAGCGTCTGGCATATACATCATATCCATGTGCGTTCCTTTGCCAATGAAGGAGGTGTAGCTCTTGTTCTTCAAGGCTTCATAATAAATATCTACTGCATAATCGGTTGTTCCACCGCCTGGTAAGGTTTTATAAGAGATGAGGCCAGGGAAGCGAACGCCGCGGGTATCCACGCCAAATTTTTGGAAGTAGTAGTCACATAGAAGTTCACCGCTGACTTTGGTAACACCGTACATTGTGGTTGGCCGTTGCAACGTATCTTGTGGTGTGTTTTCGGCGGGTGTGCCCGGTCCAAATGAGCCAATCGAGCTTGGTGTGAAGAACTTCAGATTGAGTTCGCGGGCTACTTCAAGAGCATTGACAAGTCCGCCCATGTTAAGGTTCCAAGCTAGTTGTGGCTTTTCTTCGGCAACTGCGGAAAGAAGGGCTGCCAGGTGAATAATGGTATCGACTTCATATTCACGTGCGATATCCATCATCTTATCCTTATCGGTCACATCTAAAATCTCAAAGGGACCGCTTTCAATTACTTCGTTGCCGGCGATACGGCGAATATCTGTTGCGATAACACTATCTGTACCATTATCGGCACGTAAACGCATCGTTAATTCAGAACCAATTTGACCTAAGCAACCTGTAATAAGTACTTTTTTCATTAAAAAAACCTCCATTGGATTTGAAATCGTATTTTTATATGTTGCGACACATTCATGATATAATTAAATTTGGTGTTAGAAAGAGTTATCGGTTGGGTGCGCATTGAGACGAATGTACACTCGATTGGCTCTTTTTTGTGTTTTTTCGACACATAATGAGTGATATGTGTGTTCTGCACTGGGAAGGAAAGTGGACGTGTGTCGACTTTTTCCCAAGAGACGTATGCAGTTTTTAAATCACGTTTAGCTCTTTACCGACCTTTTCGTAGGTTGCAAGCACCTCATCGAGCATTTCTTTTGTGTGGGCAGCGGTTGGCATATTACGAACGCGGCCAGTGCCTTTTGGAACGGTTGGGAAGACGATCGATTTGGCATAAACGCCTTCTTCTAGTAAACGGCGGGAGAACTGTTGTGTTAGGTTTTCATCGCCAATGATGCATGGTGTAATGGGTGTTTCTGAATGACCGATGTCAAAGCCTAATTTTGCTAAGCCCGATTTAAGATACGTACCGTTTTCCCATAATTTATCCATGCGTTCTGAATCGTTCTCCATGATGTCGATAGCTTCGATACATGCGGCTGCGGTTCCTGGTGTTAGGGATGTTGAGAATAGGAACGGTCTAGCGCGGACTTTGAGCCAATCGATTAATTGTTGAGAGCCAGCCACGTATCCACCGACCGCACCAATGGCTTTGGAAAGTGTGCCCATTTGGAAATCAATTTTATCGGACATACCGAAATGTTTGACGGTTCCAGCACCTTTACCCATAACACCTGAGCCATGCGCATCATCTACATAAGTAATTAAGCCGAATTCTTCAGCGATAGCAACGATCTCCGGGATTTTGGCAACATCGCCATCCATGGAAAAAACGCCATCTGTGATGTACATAATTTTTTCATATTGACCGCTTTCGGTTGCTTCTTTGGCGACGCGGCGAAGGTCATCCATATCTTGATGCTTGGCGCGCAATACTTTAGCACCAGAAAGGCGACAGCCATCAATGATCGATGCGTGATTTAGTTCATCGGAAATGATCGCGTCTTTTTTTGTCATGACAGCGGAAATTGCCCCCATATTACAGTTGAAACCGGATTGGAAAGCAATCGCTGCTTCGGTGTGCTTGAATTCGGCAAGGCGTGCCTCAAGTTCATTGTGGATGGTCATCGTTCCGTTAATCGTCCGGACGGCACCAGCGCCAACGCCATATTGTTCGGTAGCTTCGATGCATTTCTTTTTAAGGCGGTCGTCATTTGAAAAGCCAAGATAGTTATTGGAAGACAGGTTGATCAGTTCGGCACCGTTCACTTTAATTTTTGCGCCGTTAGGACCTTCTACCGTATCAATCGTGTTGTAAAGGCCTTGCTCTCGTAAGGCTTGTAATTGTGGTTCTAGAAAGTCATTTAAAACGTTGTTCGTCATGTGAGAGATTCCTCCTAAAAAGTTTTTATATATTATCACGCATGCTGAAATTTTCGGATGGGGTTGAAAAAGGGGCACGCGCGGTAATGACAAAATAAGATTAGAAACCAAGCGAGCGATCGGTCCCCATATGGTTGATATTTTTCTGTTCTAAAAATTCTTGAAGTATGGAGAGAATCAGGCTCTTGATTTTTTCGGGATTGCCAGACTCGATCATCGTGGTTGCGATTTCATCTTCGGTAAGCATCGTAATCAGATAGGTGAAAATCTCGATTTCTTCGCTTGACAGTGTACTTGGAAGTAGGAAGACGAGAATGTTTGCGATGTTGATTTTACCTTCTGAGGCGACATGCATTTCTAGATTATGTTTGGAGTTGAAGATGTGAACCGATGATGTAGTGACGTCTGTGTTGATAAGAAACATGGCCGTATTTGTTCCGCAGGCCAAGATTTTACGCTTACTTTCGTGTTGGTTAAGCTGAGCATAAAGGTTATCCGCCGAAAGGTCGGTTTTTTGCGCGATTTCTTGACTGAAAGCGCGTAGATTGTCTTCTAAATTACGGGTCATCACGCTACTTGTTGTGAAATGCGTTGCTTGGATAAGGGAAATAATCAAGTTATAATAGCATTGCATTGCGGTCAAACCAGACAAGGCGATGTCGAAATCAGTCGTTGAAGTGGCATCCATCGGAAAGACTTCACTTTGCTTCCGATTCGCAATTTTCTCCAGCTTTTTATTGATGGTATTGATTTCATGATCTGTGAAAAAAATACTGATAAATTGATAATCATGCGTAAAATTCTCCAAATGAGATGTTGATAGGATCATATCGTATTTTTCTAGATTGGTTTCTTTCATGAGATCGATCGGCGTGATGAATTTCATCTTTTTTAATTTAGGTAAGCGCTTCCTAAACCTTGCTTGTAGCCAAGTATGGATACCACTACTGCGCGAAGTGACGATGAGTGCGCTGTACGGTCGCATGTTTTCGGAATGAATAATGGCAGCTTCAAAATGAAGAACGATAAAGCCAGTCTCTTCCTCGGGTATTTGTTTGAAAGGATAAACGTCACACGCAGCGTTATGCACAATCTGGAAAAGCTCCGGAAATTCTGCCTTGATCATTTCGAGCAACGGATTACTCATGGGCATCTTTTTCTTCAATCGGATAATGGAATACTGGATATGTTCGGTGAGTCCTTTTAAAACATTGATTTGGGAAAGCGGTGTATCGATTTCCTTGGCAACGCGTGAAATGAGCTTCTTCGCGATCCGAATGGCTTGCACTTTCTCATTGCGATAGAAAACATCTTGCCCTTTGCGGATCTCGGATTCAAGTACTAGCATTGTCAGTTCAGTAATCTCACTCTCCGGTATTTCCACCATGTCTGGCAAACAGTCACGTAAAATGCGTTCGGCAATATCAAATTCAGGATATTCCTGCAAAAAGACATGATTGCCTTCACTCTTTGTAATAATTTTCCCTTTTGGAATCTGCTGAATCGTAATCATGAGGTAAATAAGCAAATTCATGTAGGAATCGTTACTAATTTCATACGATAGCTTCTTCATCCATTTACTAATAATCGGATCGCACATCTGCAGAAGGGAGACATCAATGAAGTCGGCGATTCGGTCGTCTATTTGATTCGCTTTCTCAGCTAGCATATCGCTGAACATCTGGTATAGTTTGATTTTCGGAATCGTCATCAAAAGCAATTCCCAAAGGAGTTCGCGCTTTTCTAAAATAGAAGCTTCTAGTAGAACCCCAATACCGCGCTTTCGTTTGATATGAATTTTGCCGTTCCAATCTTCTTCAAGTCGCGTTAAATCACTGCTGACCGTCGCGACGGTGACTGATAATTCATTGGCAAGTACAATCAATTTTACTGGTTCGGATTCGTTTAAAAGCACCCGCAAGATGATTTGTTGTCTCTCAAAAGGTGTGAATTCATTATTGACAAGTTCTAATATATTTTTTTGAATCTGGTCGCGGTGAACGGTTGCTCCCGTCACGGTGAGTCGGCTACCGTGTTTCACGAGTGTAAGTTTGAAGTCGTTCAATGTTTGGGCTACTTCTTTTAAATCACGCCGCACGGTTCGCTCGCTAACATCAAGATAGGACGCGAGTTGCGCAATCGAGATATCGCTAGGTACCGATAAGATTTTCTCTAAAATGATTCGGGAGCGTGCAGATAGGTACATTATGCTTCTTCCTTTCGCAGAATTTTTCCCCCGTGAAAGCTACTTTGTGCATGTTATTTCTTGCGTTGCTAAAGTTTCACCTTACACCCTTATACTATGACTCCGCTTGCATATAAGCAATACAAACATACTGCTAATTTGTCCAGATTTGAAAGTGAAAAGTTGGACAAAGTTATATCAAGGCGCAAAATGAGTGCTTTTGCTAGTGTTTGCAGGCGTTGGCGCGCAATACTTTTGGGAAGAATCAATCTGATATGATTTGTGAAATAATTATCAAACTTGATTTGACAGCGTTTCTTTTATGATGCTATTCTGTACTCGCAAACAGAATTTAAAGAAGGACGTGTTCATGATGAAAATAAGTGTTGTTAAGGAAATAAAAGCCGGTGAAGCACGAGTTGGAATGACACCAGAAAATGTGCAAAAATTGGTGGATCAAGATCATGTTGTGATGGTAGAACAAGATGCGGGAATTGGCTCTGGTTATAGTAATCAAGAATATGTGGAAGCGGGCGCCATAATCGTTGATCAAGCCGAGGCGTGGATGGCTGATATGGTTGTGAAAGTGAAAGAGCCGCAAGCCTCCGAATATCCTTTTTTCAAAGAAGGACAGATTATTTGGGGATTCTTACACTTGGCCGCATCAAAACCTTGTGTGGAGGCACTTTTAACGGCTGGTGCTACAGCGATTGGTGGCGAAACTATCGAAAAAGATGGCGTGCTGACCTTGTTGAAACCGATGAGTGCTATTGCTGGGCGCCGCGCGATTTTCATGGGAGCTTATTACTTAGAGAAACAGCATCAAGGTGAAGGAATTTTGTTATCAGGGATTGAAAATATTCCGGCTGGGCATGTTGTGATACTTGGTGGCGGAAATGCAGCGATAAATGCGTGTGATATGGCGATAGGAATTGGTTGTGATGTGACGATTTTAGAGCTGAATGCAGCACGTATAACCTATTTACAAGAACATTACGCGAACCAAGCAGTAACAGTTTTGCCGTCGACTACGGAAAATTTGGAACAAGAAATCAAGAACGCAGATCTGTTCATCTCTACCATCCTCATACCTGGAGCAAAACCACCAAAAATCGTGAAAGAGTACATGGTAGAATCAATGAAAGCGGGCAGTGTTATTGTTGATATTGCTATTGATCAAGGCGGAACAGTGGAAACGATCGAGCATTATACGACACATGATAACCCTACTTTTATCAAGCACGGAGTTATCCATTACGCGGTGCCGAATATGCCGGGCGCAACGCCTAGAACCTCCACGATGGCACTGGCAACGGGGAACATCGAATACCTGCTGGCTATTGCCAATAAAGGGCTAGAACAAGCCATGTTAGCAGACCCATCTTTAGCGAGCGGCCTCAACATTCATCAAGGGGAAATTACCTCAAAAAGCCTTGCTGAGACACTAGGAATGGAACCTGGCGAGGTGCCCCAATGATAACAACCAATGAACACGTCAATATTTGGGATATTAATAAAGCGAAAGAAGTCCTTCAAAATAATGCCCGCAAAACACCGCTTGTAAAATCATTCTACTTAACAAGCGTTGCAGAAGCAAATGTTTACTTAAAGTTAGAAAACATGCAATTAACAGGCTCCTTCAAATTTCGTGGAGCCTACAATAAGATAGCCGCTCTGACAACGACTGAAAAAGAGCATGGCGTTATCGCGTGTTCGGCAGGAAATCACGCACAAGGTGTCGCACTATCCTCGAAATTACTTGGAATCAATAGTAAGATCGTGATGCCCGAAACCGCGTCTCAAGCCAAAATTGATGCGACGAGAGGTTACGGCTCCGATGTTGTTTTATATGGGCAAACGTTCGATGAAGCCAAAGAAAAATGCATTGAAATCGCAGAACGGACCGGGCGAACTTTTTTGCATCCGTATGATGATCCAGCGGTGATTGCGGGACAAGGCACCATCGGTTTGGAAATTTTGGATAATATGTGGGATGTCGATACCGTCATCGTTCCAATTGGCGGCGGTGGCTTGATTTCAGGTATCGCGATCGCCCTCAAATCCTTCAATCCAAACATTCGGATTATCGGTGTACAAGCAGAAAATGTGCATGGGATGAAGTCCTCGTTTGACGCTGGGAAAATAACGCCGCATTATAAAGCGCCAACGATGGCTGACGGTTGTGCTGTCAAAGTACCTGGTGACATCACCTTTGCAACTGTACAAGCATTGGTGGATGAGATTATCACAGTTTCAGAAAGCGAATTAGAGCAAGCCATGAAAGATCTGTTACAGCGCGGAAAAGCCGTTGTAGAAGGTGCTGGAGCTCTCAGTGCCGCAGCGCTTGTTTCTGATAAAATAGTAGACTATGTCAAAGGGAAGAATGTGGTGTGTGTCATCTCTGGTGGAAATGTCGATTTAGAGCGAATTTCACAAGTTTGCGAACATTTCTTTTCAAGTGAAGTAGTTCAGTAATCGCAATCACTTTCATTGTAACTCTTTTCCAAAATGGGTATACTTAAAGGAAGTTAGAGCTTTGGAGAGGAGTGAGTGCAATGAAGGTGCAGTGGCAAGCGATTGTCGGTATTATTATCGCTATTTTGATTATTATCTTTGGTACGACGAATATGGGAACGGTAGATGTGAAATTACTGTTTTGGACGGTACAATGGCCGCTTATTATTGTTATTTTAGGATCTGTGGTGGCAGGAGCCTTGCTCGTTATTTGTCTGAATTACTACCGAGCAAGAAAGAAGCGTAAAGCTGTGAAAAATCCAATAAAATAGCCGCTAAAAAATCTCCAAAGGCCTCGTTTCATGGTCTTTGGAGATTGGTGTTTTATTTTAGAATTTTACGGTGAAATTGTTGATGGGAATCATGCACTTGTTGATGCGGTTTCCCATGCAAATTTTCAGCAAATGGCTTTTTTTCTTTGTCATGTGGAAGAGCGTCACTGATTTTTGGTGTTTGAATCGCTTGCGAGGTCTGACTTTTCTTAGAATTGGTCATTTTTTAAAACCTCCTTTCTTGTTCCTTTCCCCAAAAATATAGATTAAAACACTAGTTCATAAGGTGAAATAATTAATGGGAAATAGGAGTGCTTCTCTGTGTAGGAGGGGTATTTTTTATGCGCTCAATAATAAATAAACGGTTGACAAGCTACCCTAATATCTATTAGAATGGGGTGTATAAACGATAATGAAAATCATTCTCAATTATAAAGGTGGGTGGTTGCTTGAAGAGAGCGATACTTATTATTGTTTTTATTGGACTAGCGCTACTCTCGGTATTTGTCGGGGTACAGAAGATTTCTATATTACATATTTTTGAATTAACAAAGGAACAATGGGACATTATTTGGATAAGCCGAATCCCTAGGCTAATCAGTATTATTTTGGCGGGAGCTGGGATCAGTATTTGTGGGATGATTATGCAGAGTTTGACGCAAAATAAGTTTGTTTCGCCTACAACGGCAGGGACGATGGATGCGGCAAGACTCGGAATACTTGTATCGTTGCTCGTGTTTACGACGGCGAGTCCTTTAGTGAAAATGGGTGTGGCTTTCTTATTTGCATTATTAGGTACATTTATATTTATGCAAATATTGGAACGGATTCCATTTACAGATACGATTTTTATTCCGTTAGTCGGGTTGATGTTTGGTGGGATACTTAGCTCGATTACGACATTTTTTGCATACAAATTTGATTTGATTCAAAATATTTCTTCGTGGCTTCAGGGCGATTTCTCGATGGTACTAAAAGGGCGTTATGAATTGCTCTACGTTGCCGTTCCGCTCATTGTGATTGCGTATTTGTATGCGAATCAATTCACAGTGGCGGGAATGGGCGAAACTTTTTCACGCAATCTGGGGCTTTCTTATAAGGCGATTATGCGGATTGGCCTGGTCATTGTGGCGTTTATCACGGCATCGGTTGTCCTGACGGTGGGCATGATTCCTTTCTTGGGATTGATTGTGCCGAATATTGTCTCGATTTATCGTGGGGATAATATGAAGAAAACGCTATTTGATACGGCCGTTTTTGGCGCTACGTTCTTGCTGTTTTGCGATGTATTGGGACGAGTGATTATTTATCCTTATGAGGTGTCGATCAGTTTGATGGTAGGCATTATCGGTAGTGCGATTTTTATTTATCTGCTGATGAGGAGAAAAGTCTATGCGTAAAAATTGGATTTTAGCAGGTATTGTCGGACTTTTGATGGCGTGTTATTTATTTTTATTCTTGGGTGGGAATCCAGCTTTTGCTTTGGAACTCAGGTCGATGAAACTCCTTGCGATTGTGTTTACGGGCGTTGCGATTGCGGTTTCGACGGTTATTTTTCAAACGATTACGCAAAATAAAATATTAACGCCTTCCATCATGGGGCTGGATTCGCTTTACATGCTTTTGCAGACGTCGATTGTGTTTATTTTTGGCTCACAAGCGTTGATGCGAGCTGGGAGTGGACGCTGGAATTTCTTTTTGTCGGTGCTGTTGATGATGGGATTTGCACTTGTTTTGTATTGGTTGATGTTTAAGCGGAACGGGCGGAATATTTATTTCTTGTTACTTGTCGGGATCGTTTGCGGGACTTTTTTCTCGAGTTTCTCATCTTTCATGGAAATGTTGATTGATCCGAATGAATTCCAGATTGTACAGGATAAAATGTTTGCGAGTTTTAATAATGTGAACACGTCGATATTAGTGGTTGCTATTCTCATTTTTCTGCTGGCGATGATGTATTTATTGCGATTTGTGAAGTATTTGGATGTGCTGTCTTTGGGTAAGGATCATGCGGTTAATTTGGGCGTTCCTTATAATCGGATTGTGAAACAGCTGTTGCTTATTCTTGTTGTCTTGGTCTCAGTTGCGACGGCGCTTGTCGGGCCAATTACGTTTCTGGGACTGATTGTGGCGAATGTGACGTATCAGTTTTTGAAGACGCACCGCCATGTCGAATTGCTCATTGGAGCGAGTCTGATTAGTTTGGTGGCCCTCGTTGGTGGGCAGTTGCTAGCAGAAAGGCTATTCCATTTCGATACGCCAATCAGCGTGATTATCAATTTATGTGGCGGCGTATATTTCTTGTATTTGCTTTTGAAAGGGGCGAAATTATGATTGAGGTACGGAACTTGCAGAAAAAATATGGAACAAAATCAGTGCTTCAAGATATCGATTTGGTGATTCCGGAAAAGCAGATCGTCTCCTTTATCGGAGCAAATGGTGCGGGGAAAAGTACGTTGCTTTCGATTATTGCGCGGCTGATGAAATCCGATAGTGGCGAGGTTTTGATAGATGGCGTGGCGCTCGGTGATTGGAAGTCGGATGATTTGGCGAAACGGTTGTCGATTTTGAAGCAGAGTAATCATGTTACGATGCGTTTGACGGTTCGAGATTTGGTGGCATTTGGACGTTTTCCGCATTCGAAAGGACGATTGCAAAAGGATGATGAGGCGTTTATTGAGATGGCGTTGGATTATATGGAATTGCGTGATTTGGCTTCGCGATATTTGGATGAGCTTAGTGGCGGTCAACAGCAGCGGGCTTATATTGCGATGATCATTGCGCAGAATACGGATTATATTTTGCTGGATGAGCCGCTTAATAATTTGGATATGAAGCATTCGGTGCAAATTATGCAGCTGTTGCGGCGTTTGGTGGATGAGCTTGGCAAGACGGTGTTGTTGGTTTTGCATGATATTAATTTTGCGTCGTGTTATTCGGATTCGGTTGTGGCCTTGAAAGATGGCGCGGTTGTGGCGAATGGTAGCACGGCGGAGATGATTCAGGAAGATGTGTTGGCGCAAGTTTTTGATATGCATATTCCGATTTCGTTGATTAATAATGACCGGATTGGCGTGTATTTTAAATAAAGGAGGTGAGGGTGCGAAACGGTTGGTATGACACGGAATAATAGCTTTAAAAATAGATAAATAAGGGTGGTTAAAGTAGATGAAGAAATTAGTAATGGTCGCGATGTTGATGCTTTTGGCGGTGTTTACGGTTGCTTGTGGGACGGATGAAAAGACGAACGCGGATGAGGAGAAAACAGCGAAGGAACTGACGATTAAGCATGAACTTGGAGAAACGAAAGTGAAGCAAAACCCTGGGAAAGTGGTTGTTTTTGATTTCGGGACGTTGGATACGTTGCAAGCGCTAGGCTTATCTAAAAATGTGACCGGTTTGCCGAAACAATCCTTGCCGAAATATTTAGATGATTTCACGAGCGATAAATACGCGGATCTTGGCGGTTTGAAAGAACCTGATTTTGAGAAAATAAACGAGGCGGCGCCTGATTTGAACATTATCTCTGGTCGCCAATCCGATTCTTATGATAAATTTTCCGATATTGCACCAACGATTTACCAAGGTGTGGATACGAAGGATTACATGAAGTCATTCCAAGCGAATGTGAACACGGTGGCTAGTTTGTTTGGGAAAGAGGACGAGGCGAAGAAACAGCTAGACGCGATTGATAAACAGGTTGCGGATGTAAAAGCGAGCGTGCCAACTGGAAAAACGGGATTAATTATCTTGGCGAACGATGGGAAAATGAGTGCGTATGGCTCTGGTTCTCGGTTTGGGTTGATTCATGATGTGCTTGGTGTGACGCCGGCGGATCCGAAAATTGAAGCGTCCACGCATGGCCAAAGTATTTCTTCGGAGTACGTTGCGGAAAAGAATCCGGATTACTTGTACGTGATTGACCGTGGTGCAGCGATTGGTGGGGAATCTTCCGCGAAATCTGTCGTTGAGAATGACCTAGTGAAGAAGACGAATGCTTATAAAAATGGCAATATTGTTTACTTGAATCCAGAGTATTGGTACTTGTCAGGAGGCGGGCTAGAGTCTGTTTTGGAAATGGTGAAAGAGGTTGGAGATAGCCTGAAATAGTAAAATAAATGCTCAGCGAAATGTGTCGCTGAGCATTTTTATTTGGCGCTGTATTCTTCTTTTAAAATAGCGTAATAAGCGTCATCTACGAATTCCTCTTTGACGTAGCGGCTTTTTCGAAGTGTGCCTTCATAGCTCATGCCCAGTCGCTGCATGACTTTTCCAGAGGCGGGGTTGCGGACGTCGTGCATGGCGTAGACGCGTTCTAGTTGTAGTGTTTGGAAAGCAAGATCGAGGATAGCGTGCCCAGCTTCGACCATGTAGCCCTTGCTCCAGTAATCTCGATTTAGGATGTAGCCGAGGCAACCACTCCGGTTCATCGGATCGATGCGAATATCGATACCACCGATCAATTTGCCAGTTTCAGCGAGTTCTATTCCGTATTTTCCAATGGGAGACGCGACGAAATATTCGGCGATTTTTTGACGGGTGATTTCGATGGATGGATGTGTATCAAAAACAAAGCGGGTATTCTCTTCATCAGAGGCGTATTCGAACATGCCTTTTGCGTCGGCGAGCGTAATCGGGCGTAAGATGAGTCGTTCGGTGTGAATGATTTGATGTTCCACTAACAAGTAAGTAAAGCTTTCCATTTTCGTTCCCTCCTTTTGGGTATTGTTGCTTATTTTAGCATATTTATAGAGACGATTAAAGTCTATATTGAAAGTTTTTAAAATGTGCTATGATGAAGTTATTATATGACTAGGGAGGCTTTTCCATGTTAAAAGATAAACTTGAAAAATTGGTGCAAACTGAAATTGTAAATCGGATTCTTGCATCGGAAAAAGAACGTATTTTGTTGTCTTGTGAAAGTGATGGGGAGCTAGGCTTAACTGATAGTAAGGTGGGCGGACGTGGCTATGTGCCTAAGTCTATGGAATATCCGCGTAATAAAGACGGAGGCCCTCTTAGCTTGTTGGCGCAGATTAATTTTTTGGAAATGCCTGATTTGGAAGATTTTCCGAAAATAGGATTGTTAGCGTTCTACATTGATTACTTTGATGATTTGACTGGACTTGATTTTGATGATCAAACGAGTCAACATGGTTTTCGAGTTTTGTATTTTGAAACGGTGAATGAGGCTAGTTATTCGGCTGAGGAACAGGATAAGTTGTTTGAGTCGGTGCATGCGGAGTTTTATCCAATTGTGGATGGTGAATTTCGTTTAAGTGGGGAAATCACGAAACAAGTGACTTTGAAAGAAAGTTATGATTTTGAGCAGGCGTATGGCGGTGAGTTTTATGATTTGCTAGATGCGTGGACTGGTGAGGATGAGGCGAAGGTGGACGCGTTATTTGAATTGGATAGTAGCAGTAGTCAGCTTGGAGGTTATCCGTTTTTCACGCAACAAGATCCTCGGCTGGGTGATGAGAAGGTGCACCACGACACGTTGTTATTTCAGCTGGATTCAGTCGATGACATTATGTGGGGCGATATGGGCGTCGGAAATTTCTTTATTAATCGGGAAGATTTGAAGCGAAAAGATTTCTCGAATGTGCTATATAACTGGGATTGTTATTGATTTTAAGGGAGTTTTGGGGCTTGTGTTGTTCCTAAATGGATATTAGAGCAAGTAGCTAATCTCCAAAGGTTTTACATGTAAGTCCTATAATAAATGTTGGGGTAGAAAATAATCTGCCTCAACATTTTTTTGTTCTTATTCCAAAGAGTTGACACACATGAATTTATAATATACTATATACCTAGCATTACTATGCATATATAACATATGTATCGGAGGGAGACTATTATGAAGATTAGTAAAGAGTTGCTAAAAGGTAGTACCACCACTCTTATTTTAAGCCTACTTAATGCAAAACCAATGTATGGCTATGAAATTATTAAAGAGCTGGAAATGAAGTCTGAGGGAATTTTTAGTTTTAAAGAAGGAACGATCTATCCCCTCCTTCACACGCTTGAAGATAAAGGACTGATTGTTTCTTATTGGGAAGAGGGTCAAGGGAAGAGAAAGAGAAAATACTATAATATCAACGAAAAAGGTAAGGAATTTATAAAAGAAAAAAAAGAAGAATGGTCAATCTTTAAAACTGCGGTGGACGAAGTGTTGAAAGGAGAGAAAACGGTATGCGATTAGAGAAGGATTTTGAAGTATATATTAAAGAATTGTGTAAAAAAATAAGAAATAAAGATGTACATGCTAGTTTAAAACTGGAAATAAGTGATCATCTTCAAACACTTAAAGAGGAAGGCTTGTTGGCTGGGCTCTCAGAAAAAGAGGCAATTGCTCAGGCGTTGACTCGTATGGGAGATGTAAAGGTACTTGGAAAGCAGCTTAACAAAACACACAAAGCTCCAATGGATATTAAAACCATACTTCCAGTAATGATAGCCTCACTGTTTGGATTAATAGTCATGTATTATTTACAATTTCATTCTACTTTTGCAGCGCTTCAGAATATGAAAGTGTTTAGCAAGAGTCTTATCTTTTACTTAGTAGGAATTCTTCTTATGCTAAGCTTGTCTAGGTTTGACTATAGAAAGTTATTAAAGTTCTCCAAACCACTATACGTGGGAACGGTCTTCATTCTATTAATAACTGTTCTTTTTGGTGTTAGGGTAGATGGTATTCCTTTTTTAATCTTAGGTTTTGCAAATGTTAATTTTATCGAGATTACTCCCTTTCTCCTAGTTATATCCTGTGCTGGAATTTTTCATTCTTGGAATTGGAATGATTATCGAAAATCTTGGCTTGGAGTAGGAATCTTGGCATTCCCTATCTTATTACTATTAACAACAAGTGCCATAGCAACTTCTATCATTTGTATTATTGCAGGCACAGCCATTATGTTTAGTTCTAGAGCAAGTATGAAACAAACTGTGGTATTCGCAGCTACTACATCTATATGGCCAATCTTCCATCTGTGGAATCTATCTCAAAATTATACATGGATTGATACCGAGTATATAAAAAACCTAGGCACATCTCATTTTATTGGAAGTAGTCTTCATTTAACCCCAAATTTAATATCTGAGGTACATACAGATTTCATATTCACGTACATCACCTATTCATTTGGCTGGTTAGCCGCGGTTAGCGCTTTCGTATTGCTTGTGTTTTTTATTTGTAGAATATGGAGTGCCGCAAAAGGGATTCATTTCAGTTATGGTAAAATGCTGGTCATAGGGTTGGCAGTAACCTTTGCAAGCCAATTTATACTAAGCATCCTGACAAACCTGGGCTTATCATCTTTACTTGGTGTAGCCACGCCATTCATGAGCTTTGGAGGCTCACATATATTGTTGGAGATGATTGCATTAGGTCTAATTTTAAGCATATTTAGAAGACGAAAAATAGCCGTAGAAATAAATGGAACAGAAAACCAAAGTCTGGGATAAAATTCAAGATAAAGCAAAAACGCCTATCTATCGCAGAGTGGCTGTTCGATGCTTGACCTGGACACTCAAGTGAAATCCAATAAATAATGCGACGGTCTACGAGGCTTATATGAAAGGTATCGTAGAATCAGATGTTGAAGTATTAGCAAGGGTTATCAGAGAACAATTGATTCCAGTGGACGATATTTAGGTTTTACATTGTCGTTTAAATTATCAGTTAATACCGGATATTGTTATTGATTTTAAGGGAGTTTAGGAGCGAGTGTTGTTCCTAAGCTTCTTTTTCATGCCTGTAAAACCTTAACATTTCTTTAAAAAGTTTTTAGTAAGCCTTGAATGTTAGATGGTATGCTAGTAGCTAGTAAGAAAGATGAGGAGGAGATAGAATGAAAAAGTTAACGATTTGGACGGTTTTACCAGTGCTATCCCTTTGTGCAGCGGTTATGATGTACTATCTTTGGTTTCAAGGATGGTTGCAATTTTATTTGAGAGATGTGATGCAAGCGGTGGATCACATGGGATATATAACGGTTGGTGTGACGGCATTGATGCTTTATCTTTGTGCGGTACAGCTTGTCAATTGGAAAATTAATAAGACGTTGCTTGTTTTGACGTATCTGATTTATTTTGGCATTATGATTGGACTTCTTTTTGGAAAAGCATCTGGTGCGCAAGGGTTTTCGATGGACACGTTCGGTTTTGTGGATACGTTTATTTCGGGAAACTTACGGGTAATCACGATTGGAAATGTGCTTGCTTTTGTACCGATTGGTTTCTTGTTGAAGAAATTATCATCCCTGATGGCGCTACTTTCAGCGGGAATCATGATTTTTATTGTGGAAGGGTTGCAATATACGCTACATGTAGGGTATTTTGATACGGGAGATGTCTTTTTGAATGTATCTGGTATTATGATCGGGTACGTGATCATTCGTATTTTTTCAAGTTCGCATAAACATATAATGGAGCAGAAATGAGTGGACAGTAATGAAAATATGGAAAAAAGTGATTTTAGCATTAGTGGGGATTGGTGTTGTGTATGTTGGCGTCGTGCTCGGCTTTATGTACAGCGGGGCGCGAGCGGTACCAACGTCAAACCCGGATACGATTCTTATTTTAGGTTCAAAAGTAATCGATGATCCGGCGCGACCCATGCCTGTTTTGCGAGAAAGATTGGATGCGGCGATTCCGTTTATTGAGAAGCATGGCTTGGCGAAAGTGGTCGTGTCGGGTGGTCAAGGCGAGGATGAGTCTGCGTCTGAGGCAAGTGTGATGAAGGACTACCTAGTAGCGCAGGGCATTGCAGCATCAAGGATTGAAGTCGAGGATACATCGATGCGCACCGAGGAAAACCTAGCGAATAGTAAAGCGGAATTTGAGCTTGGTAAAACGGTCATCGTGACGAGTGACTATCATTTGTACCGCGCGCTCATGCTAGCAGGACGGCAAAATATTGATGCGACAGGATTACCTGCAAAAACGCAGACGGGAGCGCTTTTCAAAGGTGTCCCTCGCGAGATTTTATCGATTAGTTATGCGTGGTTTTTTGATCGATAGAATTTTTTGAAAAAGTTATTGACATTCACGTTACGTCAAGGTGTAAAGTAGAGTTATCAAGGAGGCGAGAGACGCATGGAATATACGGTTCAAAAGCTAGGACAGCTTGCGGGAGTTAGCACGAGGACGCTGCGGTACTATGATGAAATTGGGATTCTGAAGCCGGCGAGAATTAATTCTTCAGGGTACCGAATTTACGGGCAAGTTGAGGTGGATCGATTGCAGCAAATCATGTTTTACCGGGAAATGAATGTGAGCTTGGAAAAAATCAAGGCGATTCTAGAACAACCTGATTTTGACGAGGCGGAAGCACTCAGAAAACATCGCGTCGAACTGCTTGATAAACGAAAACAATTAGACGAACTGATTCGCAATGTGGAGAAATCCATCGCGCATTCAGAAAGGAGAATGACAATGACGGATAAAGAAAAATTCGAAGGCTTCAAACAAAAAATGATAGATGATAACGAAACAAAATATGGCACGGAAATTCGCGAGAAATATGGCGAGGAGACGGTCAATAAATCGAACGCGAAGCTAAAGGGCATGAGTGAGGCTGAGCTTGCGCGGATCGATCAACTTGGTCAAACGATCTTAACAGACTTACAAGTGGCGTATGAAACGGGTGATCCAGCTGGTGAACTGGCACAAAACGTAGCGGCAATGCATAAAGAATGGCTGATGGCTTACTGGGATAGCTACAGCAAAGAAGCACATGCTGGACTTGCCCAAATGTACGTTGATGATGCACGATTTACGGCTTATTACGACAAAGAAAAACCAGGATCGGCCGCTTTTTTACGCGATGCGATTGTCATTTTTACTAGTAAGTAGGCTGGAAAAACGATATAATGAAGAGAGCTTCCGAACATTGATGCGGAGGTTCTTTTTTAGTTTGGGAGGGATTTTTAATGCTAGAAACAAAACGCCTAGTTTTCCGCGAATTGGATCAACTCGATTTTGCGGATTTATGTGAGATATTGCAAGATGATGCGGTGATGACGGCTTATGAGGGCGCTTTTACGGATGAAGAAGTGCAGCGCTGGCTTGCGAAGCAGTTAGATAATTACGAACGGTGGGGCTTCGGTCTGTGGGCGGTAATCAAGAAAGATACTGGCGAATTTATCGGACAAGTCGGTTTGACCATGCAACGTGTGGAGGAAGAGGAAGTGCTAGAAATCGGTTACCTTTTGAAAAGGAAGTTTTGGCAGCAAGGTTTGGCAACGGAAGCAGCATTCGGATGCAAGCAATATGCGCTAGAAACGCTAGGTGCAAAAACGGTGACTTGCACGATTCGAGACACGAACATTGCCTCCCAAAAAGTCGCCGAACGGATTGGTATGACAAGACATAAACGCTACGTGAAATATTATCGCGGCGTCGAGATGCCACATTACTTATATTATTAAATTTAAGTGGCGACATGTCTATAGATTTTTAGTACAATAGAAGTGGAGCATAAAAAGGAGGAAAGCATGAAAAAGTTTCTGTTTATAAGTATACTCTCACTACTTCTTGTTATCATGGCAGCATGCGGACCTAAAGATGTTACTTCTTCTGGAAGTGATAGTGAAACATCTAGCAAGCAAAAGGTGTCGAATCAGGCTACAGTTTTAACCGTGAAGGATATGGCGGGGAGAACGGTGAAATTCGCCAAGAAGCCAGAACGAATCATTACACTTACCAATTCTGATATGGGAATTGTTTATGCACTGGGCGGAACAGTGATTGGCCGTCAAACGATGGATGCAAGCGGTGTTGAGCCAAGTGCCGCGCTAAAAGCAACAGAAGTCGGCAATACCCATGACTTGAATTTAGAAAAAATTGCATCGCTCACGCCAGACGTCATTATCGCAAGTTCGGAACAAAATTTAAAAGACGTCCCCGCGCTGGAAGGGATTGGCGCGCAAGTCATATTAACAGGTGCCAACTCGATCGCTGATATCAAAAAACAAGAAGCGATTTTGGCGCAATTACTAGGGAAAGACGCGACGAATCTAGAGCAAGAAATCGATACGAAAGTCGCTGCAATAAATGAAAAACAAAAAGGAAAGGCAGTTCGCGCACTACTCATACTAGGCGCGCCAGGCAGTAATTATGCGGCATTGCCGAGTTCACTCAGCGGAGATATCCTCGAAAAAGCTGGCGGAATCAATGTTGCAAAGGATTTCAAAGGGGTCGAGAATTTCCCTCAATATGCATCACTTAATATTGAAAAAATCGTCGAATCAGATCCAGAGGTGATCTTCCTGATGATCCACGGTGGCGACGAAAAGGAAACCGAGCTTGCGTTCCAAAAAGAAATGAAGCAAAACGATGCATGGAATTCCACAACAGCTGTAAAAAATAACAATATCGTCGTGCTTCCGGCAGATCTTTTTGGTACAAACCCTGGTATCCGTATTACAAAAGCGCTTGATTACATGGCAAATGAACTGAATCAGGTTACAAAATAATG
This sequence comes from Listeria grandensis, assembly GCF_014322885.1. NCBI lineage: Bacteria > Bacillati > Bacillota > Bacilli > Caryophanales > Listeriaceae > Listeria > Listeria grandensis. Next base: position 50,544 of record NZ_JAASUG010000013.1, read on the forward strand.
CATGATCCACGTAAAAAGAGAAGAATCATCACATTTATCGTTACGATTTTGCTACTCATCGTTGTTTTCTTTTATGGTTTGACAACGGGATCGGTGAAAGTGAGCTATTCTGACGTATGGCAAACGCTGATGGGGCATGGCGACGACCTTTCTACACAACTCATTTGGAATCTGCGTTTACCACGAATGTTCATCGCGTTTCTCGTTGGAGCGGCACTGGCCATTGCTGGTTGTTTACTACAAGGTGTGATGCGCAATCCGCTCGCTGACCCAGGCGTTATCGGTGTTTCAGCAGGTGGTGGACTTGTCGCGATTATTTTGACCATCGTGTTGCCATCACTGAGCCAGTTCGTCCCACTTGGCGCTTTTATCGGCGCTTTTGGTACGGCGCTCCTTATCTATTTAGTCGCTTGGGACAAAGGCGTTGCACCACTTCGCGTCATTTTATCTGGTGTTGCCATCAATGCTTTTATCGGTGCGATGACATCAGGCATCATGGTGCTTTATAGCAATCGCGTGCAAAGTATCATTTCGTGGATGACCGGAACGCTATCAGGAAAAAGCTGGTACCATCTGAATCTTATTTTGCCATATATGATGGTCGGTTTCGCGCTTAGTATCTTTGCGATTAGGTCATCAAACGTCCTCTTACTCGGGGATGACGCGGCGAAATTGCTCGGCTACTCCGTTGAGAAACACCGCTTTTTCATCATCATGCTAGCGGCTTTCCTAAGTGGTGTAGCTGTCAGCGTCGCAGGCTTAATTGGTTTCGTAGGGCTTGTTGTGCCACATATTTTCCGACTTATCATTGGTAATGACTACCGTTACCTGCTACCAATGTCAGCGATCGGCGGCGCTTTGCTCGTCGGATTTGCAGACACGGCCGCGCGTAGCTGGTTTGGCTCGATTGAATTACCAGTCGGCATCCTGCTCGCCATGATCGGCGCACCATTCTTCCTATTTCTACTACAAAGAGGGAGGGTTGCCTCATGACCGCGATTACAGCACTGGAAAACGTCACCTTCATCCGCAAGCGTTCCTTCGAAATGAAGGATTTACAACTCGAAATTCCAGAAGGCAAAATCACCACGATTATCGGGCCAAACGGTTCCGGAAAATCGACCATTCTGCGCCTCATCATGCGTCTTTTAGCTCCAAATGAAGGCAAAATTATGTTAAATGGCACAGATCTAAAAAATATTAGCGCGAAAAATTTAGCACGCGAAATGACGATGCTATCTCAATCACCCGATGGACTTATTGATGTCGTGGTACGCGATCTTGTGAGCTACGGACGGATGCCTTACAAATCATGGCTTGGCACGATGGAAAAGGACGACGAACTCGCGGTAGATTGGGCGATGAAAGTTTGTAACCTAGAAGAGCTTGCATATCGCCCGTTACACACCTTATCTGGCGGCGAAAAGCAGCGTGCTTGGCTTGCCATGGCCTTGGCACAAAAAACGCCTATTCTGCTATTAGACGAGCCGACAACCTATCTTGATATCTCGCATCAACTAGAATTACTCGATCTGTTGAAGCAACTCAATCGCGATTTTGATATGTCGATTATTCTTGTTTTGCACGATTTAAATCAAGCAGCAGGATATAGCGACCACGTTATCGTATGCGAGGACGGAGAGATTCAGCGAACCGGAACACCGGAAGCCGTTTTCACGAAGGATTTACTGCGCGATATCTTCAAAATCGAAGCGGAGATCCACACGACGGAAAGAGGCTTACGCGTACTCCCAATCGCCTCGGCAAAATTTCATTCATGAAGTTAAAGATATGTTAAAGATTTCAATATTATGGCTCTAGAAACCAAGACAGCATCCTGTTTTGTTCTCTAGAGCCGTTTTTGACTACATTAGAATTTAGTGAGAAAGCTTCCTATCCAGTACAAAATTTTATATAATAAGAAGGTTGGCGTAACGTAAATATTATTTAGGAGGAAGCGCATGAATAACAAAGGGGACGACAGCACAAAGATAGATTATTCGATCATTATTCAGCCTTCCGAATCAATGAAAAGCTTCTTGATTGTCGCCCCCCGCAAAACTAATCTGGGATTATACTAAGAAAACACACATTCGGACATGCAAGAGCGATGTTATTTTTTTATGAAAATCAGTCTTATGGCCTTGGTTCCGATAGGCCTTATTATGTTACAATCAGATTTAGATACGTCGCTAGTGCTTATTGCTATTATGATTGGCATAATGTTCACGGCGTTTACTGCTGCCGATTTTTGGTGGTGTCAGATAGCCAGCCATTCCAATCCCGGAAAACGATAATGATTTTATTTTTACAATCATCGGTGGGGACTTCGGCTTTGTTGGTGCATGTCTCTTACTTGTGTTATACTTCTTATTAGTTTACCAAATTATCCGTGTCGCCTTGGATGTTGGGATGCCGTTTTATTCGTACATATGTACAGGCGTTGTGGCGATGATTTTTTTCACGTATTACAGAATATAGGTATGACGATTAGAATATTACCAAATTACGGGGATACCGCTACTATTTATTAGTTATGGTGGAAGTGCAATGGCGGGCAGCTTAATGGCGATCGGCCTTGTTTTATCCGCACGTTACAATGCACCAAAGGCAATGGATTTATAAATCTTTAAAAACTGTATGGGGAACAGTATTCCGTCCAGTAAGGAGCGTTAGGAATGAATTCGCAAAATAAAATGTCTGCGAGAATTGATTACGGTATTGTATTATCTCTTATGTTATTGTGTTTGATCAGCATGGTTTCGATCTATAGCGCACAGCTAACGAATGAGCAGTATACAGCCAACTTTGTCATGAAACAAGCCGTTTGGTTCGTTGTTAGTGGCTTTGCTATTTTCGTTATTATGCAATTAGATTATGAAAAATTAACTAAATGGGCGTACTATTTTTATGGTGCGGGTCTTTTAATGTTGGTTTTTGTGTTGTTCTTCGGTAAAGAGGTGAACGGCGCGAAAAGTTGGATTATCATTCCGTTTTTAGGAAGCCTGCAACCATCTGAGGTCGTAAAAGTGATCTTAATTATCGTGCTTGCAAAAGTGATCTGGGATCATAATCGTAAATACACGATGCATACGGTTAAATATGATTTCTTGCTCCTTGTCAAAATGGGGATTATTACAATTATTCCGATTGGTCTTATTATGCTACAACCGGATTTAGGAACTGGTCTTGTTTTTATCGCGATTATGTCGGGAATGATTTTGGTTTCGGGGATCACTTGGAAGTTGATTGTTCCGATTTATGGATCGATTGTGGCGATTGGTGGGGCTTTGCTATATCTTGTGCTCTATCATGAGAGTTGGCTTGTGAAGCTAGGTTTTAAATCGTATCAATTTGAGCGTATCCATACGTGGATTAATCCAGAATCTGATCCACAAGGTGGCGGCTATCAAGTGTTGCGCGCGATGACGGCGATTGGTTCGGGTCAGATTAGCGGGAACGGAGCAGGATATAACGCGATTGCGATACCAGAAAACCATAATGACTTTATTTTTACGGTTATTGGTGGGGATTTTGGTTTTGTTGGCGCGAGTATTTTATTAGCGATTTATTTCTTGCTCATTTATCAAATTATTCGTGTGGCTCTAGATATCGGTATTCCGTTCTATTCTTACATTTGTACAGGTGTGGTCATGATGATTATGTTCCACGTATTTGAAAATGTTGGGATGAATATTGGTTTACTGCCGATTACTGGTATTCCATTACCATTCATTAGTTATGGTGGTAGTGCGCTCCTCGGGAATATGATGGCGATTGGACTTATTTTAGGAATTAGATTCAATTATCAGAAATCGATGTTTACGGTGAAGGAAGAGAAGCTCGCAGAATAAGAGGTGGATTACCCTGTCGGTTTGGTGGGCTGGGTAATCTTTTTTTGCTTTTTTTAAGGAACTATTTGTGATTACATTCGAAATCCATTATGATAGAGGTAGATTACAATTTGGGAGGGGAATAACAAAGATGATAACTTTTTACTGGTATCCAAAATGTTCGACCTGCAAGAAGGCAAAACAGTGGCTAGATGACAACCAAGTGGCTTATAATCAAGTAGACATGATTGAAACACCACCGAAGAAAGAAGAATTGCAGAAGTGGTTTGAAAATAGTGAGTTAGGAATTCGTCGTTTCTTTAATACGAGCGGCATTAAATACCGTGAATTGGGCTTAAAAGACAAAGTAGAGCATATGACAGAGGATGAAGCGTTTACATTACTTGCAACTGATGGTAAACTAATTAAGAGACCAATTGTTACGGACGGCAAAAAAGTGACGCTTGGTTTCAAGGAAAGCGAATTTGTAGCAAACTGGAAGTAAATACGGACTTGAAGGGGGATTTATTAAAATGAGTTTACCAAAGGATTTACGTTATTCAGAAGAGCACGAATGGGTGAAAGATGACGCGGGAAATTTCGTTATCGGGATTACAGATTTTGCGCAAGATCAATTAGGTGATATCGTTTTTGTTGAATTACCAGAGGTTGGTGACACAATTACGCAAGGTGATTCTATTGGAAGTATTGAATCTGTAAAAACAGTGTCTGATTTTTATGCGCCAATCACAGGGAAAGTCGTTGCGATCAATGAAGTGCTTGAAGATGAGCCTGAACTACTTAACTCAGCGCCTTATGAGGCTGGTTGGTTATTGAAAGTGGAAGATGTAGACGCAGCGCAAGTTGCAGCCTTACTTTCTGCAGACGACTATGAAAAAACATTAGATTGATACGTTACATAGAAAACCCTCTCGCGTGATGCGGTAGGGTTTTCTTTCTTTAAAGCATGGATACAGAGGGGAGGTTAAACAGTGGTAGACATTTGGAATAAGCAACAACTCATGGCGCAGTTAGATAATCGCGCGGATTTCGCAGTATATTTTTTCACACCGATGTGTTTAGGTTGCCAACAAGCGATGAAGTTGGTAGACCTTGCGGGAGCCGCCTTGCCGGACCTTACTATTGGCAAAATGGATTTGAATTACGTACCAGAACTCGCGGAGAAATGGGCAATTACGAACGTGCCAGTCTTATTGACTTTTAAGGATGGTGAATGGATTTCGACGAGCTATAGGTTAGGAAATATGATTGAGGTGTATGATTTTTTGAAGGCGTTGTGAGATTTATTTTAATTTCAAAAACAGGAAGTAAACCAAGGTTAAAAGTTTCCTTAGCTCAAAAAAGTTTCGCTCCTGATATAGATGTGTACCTTGCAAAAAAGGTTTCTATAGACCCACATGAAGACCGTGTGGTACTATACTTGAGATACTTCTCGTGCCCCACGAATGCTCTTTCTTAGGCGCGATGATATTTATAGTATAACGGGGGTTTATGATGAGCAATTCTAATTTAACTATTCTTTCGGTAATAAGTAATTTTGTTATCGTGGTTTTGAAGTTTATCGTTGGATTTTTGACGGGGTCTGTTGCGGTTATTTCGGAGGCTGTCCATTCATCGATGGACCTGTTTGCGTCTGTGATTACCTTTTTCTCGATTCGTATTTCAAGTCAGCCGGCGGATACGGATCATCCTTATGGGCATGGGAAAGCGGAAAACATTGCTGGAACGATTGAAACTTTACTTATTTTTGTGGCGGGGATTTGGATTATTTTTGAATCCATGAATAAGTTTTTCAATCCGCATGAGATTCGTTTTCCTGCCCTTGGTATCGCGGTGATGCTTTTTGGGGCTGCGGTGAATATTATTGTTTCAAAAATCATCAAAAAGGCGGCGGATAAGGAAAATTCGGTGGCGATGAAGTCGAATGCGCTTCATTTGTACACGGATGTGTTTACGTCGCTAGGCATTGCGTTTAGTTTGTTACTTGTTCATTTGACTGGCTGGTTGTGGCTAGATCCTGTCATTGCGATTTTAACGGCGTTTTATATTATGTATGAGGCTTGGAAGTTGTTGAAAGAGTCGTTCCCACCATTGATGGACAAGCGTTTGTCGCCAAGCGAAGAAGAGGAAATTAAGCGTATTATCCTGACGTATCAGGACGATTTTATTGAATTTCATGATTTCCGTTCTCGTCGTGCTGGCGCGGAGGAATATATTGATTTCCATTTGGTCGTGGCGAATGATCTGACCATTGAGCAGGGACACTCGTTGTGTGATGCTATTGAGAAGGAAATCTACGAATTTTATGCTAAAGCGCAGGTGCTCATCCATTTAGAACCGGAAGAAGAGCGGGTTTTGACGAAGTAAATTGGGCGTTCTTAGTTTAGGAATGTACCTTGAAGTCTCTTGTGATACAATAAATATAGGCGATAAAGATGATGCGCCGAACGACAGAAGGGATTGATATGATGACATCCATTTTAATTGCAGACGATGATAAGGAAATTGTTGATTTGGTCAAACTATACCTTCAAAATGAGGGATACACGATTCATAGTGCATACGATGGCGCCCAGGTGTGGGAAATGGTACAAAAAGAGCAGTTGGATCTCGTTGTGTTAGATATTATGATGCCGAAGATGGATGGCTTGGAAGTGTGTCGCTTGATGCGTCAAGAAGGTATCGCGACGCCAATTTTGATGCTGAGTGCGAAGGCTGAAGATAATGATAAAATTATGGGACTCTTGACTGGTGCTGATGACTACATGGTAAAGCCGTTTAATCCACTGGAACTGTCGGTGCGTGTGAAGGCGATTTTGCGACGCGTGCAGATGATGAAGCAGGGGAGCCTTGGAAATAAGCCGAGTAATGAGCTCATCCTAGGACCGATTGTGATCGATCGTGAGCTGCACACGGTGATGGTGAATGAGAAAGAGTTGCATTTAACGACATCAGAATTTGATATCTTATTTTTGCTTGCGCATGAACCAGGTCGTGTTTTTAGTTCCGAGTTGATTTTTGAGCGGATTTGGCAAGAAAAAGCGCTTGGTGCGAGTAAAACGGTGATGGTGCACATCAGTAATTTGCGCGATAAATTGAAGGATGCGATGGATGGGGAAAATGTGATCAAAACCATCTGGGGAGTAGGTTATAAAATTGAAGTTTAAGCAGTTAGTATGGCGAGTTGGGCAGCAAATGCACCCGATACAAATCTTAATTTTAGCGCTACTATCTTGGTTTTCCAGTTTTGTAGCTTTGCGAAGTATTGGCTTGTGGTTGGTTTCTGTGAAGAACGACTCAGTAGTGCTGATGGGAACGACGAGCCGCTTTATTGATCTGTTTGGCTATGGTCGCTATGATAAATTGCTGAATTCGCCGTGGATGATCATGCTTAAGTTCATCGGTATTTTGGCGGTATCGCTTGTCTTTTTTATTTTTTTCTATTGGCTATTTAAACAAAATTTGCTTAGAAAACAGTTGCGTCGAATTAATATTGCAATTTTAGAGAACCAACCGATGGAGCAGGAGAGCTTGATTCCTGAGATTATGCAACTGGAAGAGAGCGTCAATAAAATGCGGGAGCACCAGGAGGCGTTAATTGCGCAGGAGCAAGAGGCTCAGCAAGCTAAGAATGACCTCATTACGAATGTATCGCATGACTTACGCACGCCTTTGACCTCTATTTTAGGTTACTTAAGCTATATTCATGAAGATCGGTATCGCGATGAGGTGGAACTGCGCCATTATACGGAATTGGTTTATGGAAAGGCGCAGCGGTTGCATAAGTTGATTGATGATTTGTTTGATTATACGCGCTTGGAGAGTACGGAGTTTCACATCAAAGAGGACATGCTTGATATGGTGGAATTGTTGCGCCAACTAGTTTCCGAATACGAGCGCTCAGCCGCGGAGAAAGACGTTCGGATTGTCGAAATGTACGCTGTGGAGAATTTGCGGGTTATTGGTGACGGTATGCAGATTATGCGGTTGTTTGAGAACCTGTTTTCAAATGCGCTTAGATATGGTGCGAGTGGTAAAAAGATTGACATTAGTGCCAAGAGTGAGGCTGGCATGGCAGTTATTGAAGTGTCCAACTATGGCGCAGAGATTCCAGCTGGCGATATACCACAATTGTTTGACCGATTTTACAAAGTGGATAAAAATCGGACGACATCGGGAACGGGGCTGGGTCTTGCGATTGCGAAGTCCATTGTCGAGCGCCACGGCGGTCAGGTCACGGCTACGAGTAGAAAAGGAAAAACAACCTTCACTGTGCAGTTGCCAATCAGCAATCTTTAAAGTTTCTTTCTGATTTCTTAACTCTTGGTTTACCATTGTTAGTTAAAATGAAACCAGGAGGGGAAATCATGAAAAAACAAACGATAATTTTATGTTTAGCTTGTTTAACGATTATTTCTATTTTATTTTTTATTTTTTGGGGTGAGGGTATTCGCGCTACGCCAAAGATTGAAGCAACTAGTGCCTTGGTTATTAATACGAAAAGCGAGGAGCCCATTTTCAAACAGGGAGAAAATGAAGTGGTTCCTATTGCCAGTTTAGCGAAATTAATGACTGCATATTTAGTGCTCGAGGCCGTCCATAAAAAGACGATTTCATGGAGTGAAGTACTACCACTGAAGCGTCTAGATGATCCTCGCGCTGTGAGCTTATACGCACAAACAGGGACAAAAAATTATACGGTGCAAGATTTGTTTGCAGCGATGCTAATTATGTCGGCTAATGACGCCGCTGAGGCACTGGCTGAGCGCATAGATGGTACCGATTTTATAAAGAATATGAATGCAAAGGCTAAGGCGATCGGGATGTCTAGTGAGACGAAGTATGGAAGTGCTAGTGGTTTGGACGAAGCTGGTGAGACATCGGTATCCACGGCCAAGGATCTGTTGATTTTATCGAAGAGGTTGATACAGGATTTTCCAGAAGTGCTCGGTATTACTTCACAAACAGAATACGTTTTACAAAAAGGGGGTACAATACATACGACGAACGAAGTTCTGGAAAAAGGCTCGGTAGATGGAATGGACGGTCTTAAAACTGGTTTTACCGATCAGGCAGGCTATTGCCTCATTGCCACAGCCATACAAAATGGTGAACGAGTTATTGCGATTACACTTGGAAGTAAAACAGACGGCGCGCGCGCAAAAGCAGTCGAAAAATTGATGGATTACGGTTTTTCAAAATAAATATTGACTGAATCTTGACAAATCCGACTAAAAACATGTAATATTAATAAACACAAGACGTAAGCGCGGTTTGCGTCGGAAAATTAATCTTATCAAGAGTGGTGGAGGGATATGCCCAAAGAAACCCAGCAACCTAAGTGGACGAAAAGCCCATTGCAAGGTGCTAAATCATACAGAGCGTAAAGCTTTGAGAGATGAGAGAAAAGCGTAAATTATGCATGTAATTACACCTTTCTTCGCTCAATTTGGCGGGGGGAGGTTTTTTGATTAAGAAAAATAAATAAGGGTGGAGTTTACTTTGATTAGGCTTAAAAGCGTTGCAAAAGAGTATAAAACACGCAAAAATAATGTCAGAGCTGTAGATGATGTCAATTTAGATATTGCAGAAGGCGAGATTTTTGGCGTGGTAGGGTATTCAGGTGCTGGAAAGAGTACGCTGATTCGGATGTTTAATGGTTTGGAGTTGCCAACAGAAGGTACCGTCGAAGTCGATGATTTATTTATTTCAGAAATTAGAGGAAGTAAATTGCGTAAGGCGCGCCAGCAGATTGGAATGATTTTTCAACATTTTAACTTACTTTGGTCGCGAACCGTCTTTGATAACATTGCTTTCCCGCTAGAAATAGCTGGAGTTAGAGGGGAGAAAAGACGCTTTCGAGTGAACGAATTAATCCGCCTTGTTGGTTTAGAGGGCAAGGAAGATGCGTATCCGTCGGAATTAAGTGGCGGTCAGAAGCAACGTGTCGGGATTGCTCGGGCGCTTGCCAATAATCCGAAATTACTGCTGTGTGATGAGGCAACATCCGCGCTCGATCCGCAAACAACGGATGAAGTGTTAGAACTGTTGTTGGATATTAACCGTCGTTTGAACTTGACGATCATCGTGATTACTCATGAAATGCACGTTATTCGCAAAATCTGCAATCGGGTAGCGGTGATGGAAGCTGGTCGCGTAGTCGAACTCGGGGATGTGATTGAAGTGTTCCAACATCCGAAAGAGTCCGTGACACAGCGATTTGTGCGCCAAGTAACGGAATCAGACGAGACGGAAGAACTGATTCACATGCTGCTTAAAAATTACTCGGAAGGTAAACTGGTGAAGCTACTTTTTGTTGGTGGACAAGCGACACAGCCGATTATTTCACAAGTAGCGCAAGACAATCAGGTGTTACTGAATATTTTACATGGAAACCTGACGCAAACGCAAAATGGGGCGTACGGGACTTTATACATTCAAATTCAAGGTGAAAAATCGCAAGTGGATGCCACAATCACACGGTTACGCGAGCTTGAGATAGAAACGGAAGTGATTGAAGGATGAACAATTCTGGAGGGTATTTTGCAAACGTAGATTGGGATATGATGAAAGCAGCTACAGAGGAAACGCTTTACATGACGATCGTTTCACTGTTCGCCGTTTTCTTCCTAGGTTTAGCTTTGGGGCTAGTCTTATTCCTAACCAACCGCAAAAAGGATGCTGGTTCACGGACGGCGTATTGGATTACAGCCATTTTAGTCAACGTTTTCCGATCGATTCCATTCATTATCTTAATCGTGTTACTACTTCCAATGACGAAAACATTAGTTGGCACGATTATTGGACCCAAAGCGGCACTACCAGCCTTGATAATTTCAGCAGCTCCATTTTATGCGAGAATGGTCGAAATCGCGTTTCGTGAAGTAGACAAGGGCGTGATTGAGGCAGCCAAAGCAATGGGTGCCAACCTGTTCACGATTATTGGCAAGGTTTTAATACCAGAAGCATTACCAGCAATTATTTCAGGGATTACCGTGACTGGGATATCACTTGTCGGCTTCACTGCCATGGCGGGTGTTATCGGTGCAGGCGGACTCGGAAACGCGGCTTATTTAGAAGGTTTCCAACGAGCTCAACCAGCAGTCACATTAGTAGCAACTATTATTATTTTAATCATAGTATTTGTTTTCCAATTCATTGGAGACATCTTAACCAAATGGGTCGACAAACGATAAGAAAAGGGGCGTTAACGGATGAAAAAAGTTTTATTAGGATTATTTACACTGACATTAGTACTAGTTTTAGCAGCTTGTGGCGGAGGTTCGAAAGATGACGCAAGTGGAGACAAAGGAACGACGCTCGTAATCGGTGCTTCTAACTCACCGCATGCCGTTATTTTGGAGAAAGCGAAACCGATTTTAGCAAAAAAAGGCATCAACTTAGATATTAAAAAATATACCGATTACGTAATGCCAAATGTAGCGTTGGACGAGGGCGACTTAGATGCGAACTATTTCCAAACGATTCCTTATATGGATCTAGAAATGAAGGAAAAAGGTTATAAGTTCGTCAACATGGGTGGCATTCATATTGAACCAATGGGCCTATATTCTAAGAAAATCGATTCATTAGATGCTTTGCCAAAAAATGCGTTAGTTATCATGTCCAACAGTAAATCTGATTGGCCGCGTGTACTAGGAATTCTTGCAGATGGTGGCGTTATTAAATTAAAAGAAGGCGTGAAGCGTCAAGATGTTACGTTTGATGATATCGTGGAAAATCCAAAAAACATTAAGTTCAAATACGATGTGGATGCTGGGTATTTGATGACAGCATACAACAATAAAGAAGGCGATGTTGTCGCGATCAACTCTAATTTTGTGGTGGATCAAGGCATGAATCCTAAGAAAGATGCGATTGCAATTGAGAAAACAGATTCTCCTTATGTAAACATTATTGCAGCACAAGAGAAAAATAAAGATAACAAAGATATTAAAGAATTAGTAAAAGTGTTGCAATCAAAAGAGATTCAGGACTTTATCACGAAAGAGTGGAAGGGCGCAGTTGTCCCTGTCTCCAACTAAATGAAAGAACGGATACACATTAAAAAATAAAGCCGAAGCGTACCTTACCACGTAGGATGGGGAGGTACGCTTCGGCTTTAAATCGAGCGTTTGTTACCAATTTATTTAGTCTTTCGTTGTTCGCGGATGATGTCGGTGATGAGCTTGTCGAGCTCTTTTTTTGTGATGATTTGGGTTGGATCTGGTGGTGTGGGGATCTGTTCGTAATGTAGTAGCTCCATTGTGAAGTCGAAGTTTAGTTTTTGTTTTTTAGAGGTGTCTTCGTAGTTTACGGACATCGCTAGCTTTCGGACACCTTTGTCAGCGTCGGGATGCATGGTTATGGTCATACCTAATTTAATATCGGCATTTGTGATAAGCTCTTTTAGTGTTTCTTGGGCTTTTTTGTCGGTGGTTAACCATGTTTTCTTGGCTTCGGTTTCGGTCAATCCAGAGACTTCTGCATATAAGGCGATGAAATCTTTGTTGGTTTGAAATCCTTCCAACCAAGCGTTACTCAGTTCGGCCAGCTCTTTTTTATCTAAAGTGAGTGTGATATTGCGATCTTGGGTTTTGTAATGGCTTTTGTCCAGGCTATTGATTTTTTTATACAAGGCGAAAGCTGTTTTTTGTTCAATGGCACGCAATTGACTGGACTGTTCATCTACGGTTTTTTCATCGATGACCCGGTTGGTGATGTTTTGTAGTGCTTGCAGGACGTCTAGGTGCCTGTTCTTTAGATCTTTATTGTCTGCTAGTACTCTGGAAAACACGGAGTCTGTCGCTAGATCTAGGGTGTTTGTGACGGTGTTTGGTGTTTGGTAAAGATCGGCGACGGGAACGTAAATTTTGCCCGTATTGCCATTTTCAAAAGAGTGAGCGGTTATGTCCATTGTTGGTACGCCTCCGACATGAAGGCCGTAAGTATTATAGGTTAAGTCACGCGTAAGGTCACGCGATGTTTTCATAGTTAAACTGCTTTTGGCTAATGCGTCTGGATTGAGGAAAGCTAGCGTATCAAATCCGGCCATTGTTATGGGTTTCAATGTGTATACAGCGGTATATTGTTTATTTTTAGCCATGCCTCGAAAGGACGACATGAATTCGGATTTCGGTGAGCTACATGCGGCTAAGATAATCGTAACTGATAGGATGATAACTGCGAGCGCTGCGATGGCTTTCTTCATAAAAACTCCTCCAAATGTTTCAAAAATATTACACAAATATAACGATACCATATCATGATACAATCTTCAATCTCTTATTTTCTAAACGCCTGTACAAAAAATCGTTTTGGATGTTTTCGATCGTAGATTTTGGTACACTTAGAGGGTATGCGAAGGGGCTGTTTTCTCAAGTACAATTTCATGAGTGATAATAAGAAAAAAACATCGAGAAGTTAGGGTATGCCACAAAATAAGGCGCTTTTTGAAATAAAGTATTTCGGATAGTTGTAATTAGATTAGAATTATACTAAACTAGAACCATACGTACTGAAAATAATGCGAAAAAATTAGGAGGTAATTTTTAATGTCAACGTTGAAAATTCAAGATTTACATGTTGAAATAGAAGGCAAAGAGATTTTAAAAGGGGTTAACCTAGAAATTTCTACAGGGGAAATCCACGCTATAATGGGACCTAACGGAACTGGTAAATCGACGCTATCCTCAGCAATTATGGGGCATCCTAAATATGAAGTAACGCAAGGGACAATCGAGCTTGATGGGGAAGATGTTCTAGAAATGGAAGTAGACGAACGCGCTCGTGCTGGTCTATTTTTAGCAATGCAATATCCAAGTGAAATTAGTGGGGTTACAAACGCCGAATTCATGCGTGCTGCGATCAATAGCCGTCGTGAAGAAGGTAAAGAAATTCCATTGATGCAATATATCCGCAAATTAGACGAAAAAATGGCTATTTTGGAAATGGACGAAGAAATGGCGGAACGTTATTTGAACGAAGGTTTTTCTGGCGGAGAGAAAAAACGCAATGAAATTCTACAATTACTGATGATTGAGCCGACGATTGCGATTCTAGATGAAATCGATTCAGGTCTGGATATCGATGCATTGAAAGTCGTTTCAAAAGGAATTAACGAAATGCGCGGGGAAGGTTTTGGCTGCTTGATTATTACCCATTACCAACGTCTGCTGAACTATATCGAGCCTGATTTTGTGCACGTTATGATGCAAGGAAAAGTCGTGAAAAGTGGCGGATCTGAACTTGCGAAGCGCTTAGAGGGCGAAGGTTATGACTGGATTAAGCAAGAGCTTGGTATCGAGTTTGACGAAGAAGAAGAAACCGTTGACCAAAAATAAGAGGGTGAGGGATAAATCATGACAGAAAATTTAGCTGTAAAAGATGATTTTATCCGTGCTTTTTCAGGCGATTTAGGCGAGCCTGGCTGGTTAACAGAGCTACGGATAAACGCATGGCAACAAGCTTCTGAATTAGCATTGCCGTTTGTAGATAAAACAAAGATTGATCGCTGGAATTTCACGAAGTTTGAGGCTTTTGCGGCTTTTCAAGCGGGTGTGACGAATGAGGCGTTACCTGAAAGTGTGCAAACGCTAATCAGTGAGGACGCAAATGTGTACGTCCAAATCGATAATCGCCCAGCGCGACTGCATTTAAATAAGGAATTAGCGGATGCTGGTGTTATTTTTACGGATATCATCACGGCTGCGAAGGAACATCCGGAATTGGTACAGAAATATTTCATGACCGAAGCGGTGAAAGTGGATGAAAGTCGTTTGACGGCCTTCCATACGGCGCTTGTGAACGGTGGATTGTTCTTATATGTACCGAAAAACGTGGAAGTAAAAGAGCCGATTCAAGCGGTTTTTGCACACGGAAACGCAGCTTCACCACTCGTAAACCATGTGTTATTGGTTGCGGATGATAATAGCGCGGTGACGTATGTGGAGAACTATGTGACGCTTGACGCGGAGAATAAAGGTATTGTGAACATTGTTGCTGAAGTGATTGCGGAGAATAACGCGCAAATTAAATTCGGTGCGGTGGACAACTTGGGAAGTGGCGCGACGACTTATGTTAGCCGCCGTGGACATGTTGGCAACGATAGCCGTGTGGAGTGGGCGCTTGGTTTGATGAACGATGGCGACACGATTAATGAAAATACGACGAACTTGATGGGCAATGGCTCTGTCAGCGATGTAAAAACCGTGACGGTTGGTCGTGGGAAGCAAACGCAAAACATTACGACACGTGTGACGCATTACGGCTTGGCTTCGCTAGGTACGATTTTGTCACATGGAGTTATGAAAGATAGCGCGACAACGATTTTCAATGGTATTGGGCATATTAAACATGGCGCGTCGAAATCGGATGCGCAACAAGAATCTCGCGTGTTAATGCTTAGTCCAAAAGCGCGTGGAGATGCGAATCCAATTCTTTTAATTGATGAAAATGATGTAGTAGCAGGGCACGCGGCGTCAGTTGGCCGTGTGGATCCGTTGCAACTTTTCTATCTAATGAGTCGCGGAATCTCGAAACAAGAAGCAGAACGTCTTGTTATTCATGGTTTCCTCGATCCAGTTGTGCGTCAACTACCAATCGAAAGCGTGAAACTTCAATTGAAGGAAGTTATCGAAGGGAAAGTGCGCTAATATGACGCTAACCCAAAAAATTCAGGCTGATTTTCCGATTTTAAAGCAAGAGATCAATGAAAAACCGCTTGCTTATCTGGATAATGCAGCTACTTCCCAAAAGCCGAAGCAGGTCTTGGATGCGGTAATGAAGTATTATGAGTGGGAAAACGCGAATGTTCACCGTGGTGTGCATACGTTGGCAGCTCGTGCGACGGATGCTTATGAAGGAAGTCGAGCCAAAGTTGCGCGCTTTATTGGTGCACGGGAGACGGCGGAAATTATTTTCACGCGCGGGACGACGACGGCGATTAATATGGTTGCAAACGGTTATGGTGACGCGAATTTACAAGCGGGAGATGAGATTGTGATTTCTCACTTGGAGCATCATAGTAACTTGATTCCGTGGCAGCAATTGGCGAAACGGACGGGCGCGACGCTTGTTTATATCGATTTGGATGCAGACGCAACGATTACACTTGCCAATGCCGAAAAAGTAATCAACGAAAAGACAAAGATTGTTGCGATTGCTCATGTTTCTAATGTGATTGGCTCGATTGCACCAGTTCGCGCGATTGCGGATTTGGCGCACTCGGTTGGTGCAATTATCGTTGTTGATGGCGCGCAAGCTGTGCCGCACATGAAGGTCGATGTTCTCGCGCTAGACGCTGATTTCTACGCTTTTTCGGGTCATAAAATGATGGCGCCGACGGGAATTGGTGCGCTTTATGGGAAACGGGAATTGCTTGATGCGATGAACCCGACTGAATTTGGTGGCGAAATGATCGATTTTGTAGAGTTACAGGATGCAACGTGGAAAGAACTACCGTGGAAAATGGAAGCAGGGACGCCAAATATTGCGGGAGCGATTGGTCTTGGCGCGGCGATTGACTATTTGGAAACGATCGGTTTTGACCTGATTCACAATCACGAAGAAGAATTGACCGCCTATGCAATGGCAGAAATGCAGAAGTTGGACGGGATTACAATATATGGTCCACTGGACGCGACGAAGCGTTGTGGACTGATTACGTTTAATTTAGAAGGAGCGCATCCCCATGATATCGCGACAGTGCTTGATGAAGAGGGCGTGGCAATCCGCGCTGGACATCATTGCGCACAGCCGCTCATGAAGTGGTTGGACACGTCCTCCACAGCCAGAGTAAGTTTTTACGTATATAATACCAAGCAGGAGGTCGACCAGTTTATCGCTGGCCTCAAGCTAACAAAGGAGTATTTCGGACTATGAGTGGTCGCAAATTAGATCAATTATATCGCCAAGTTATTATGGATCACTACAAAAATCCGCGTAACAACGGCACGCTCGACGACGAAAGTGTCACGATTGACCTGAATAACCCGACGTGTGGTGACGAAATTCATCTCCATCTTAAAGTGGAAAATGAAATCATCACTGCCGCCAAATTTACAGGTAGCGGATGTTCGATTTCGATGGCGAGCGCTTCGATGATGACCGAGAGCATTATCGGCAAATCAGAAAAAGAAGCCCTCAAAATGTCACGTGACTTTTCAGAAATGGTACAAGGTCATGAACACGATGTGATCGATGAGAACGGTGATGTGGAAGCATTATCCGGCGTTGCCAAATTCCCAGCTCGAATTAAATGTGCGACTCTTTCATGGAAAGCCATGGAGCGTGCGATTTTCGAATTTGAGGGAAAGAAATAATAAGTATAAAGGAGGATCTTGACTATGACTGAAATTCCAGAAATGGGCGAGTATAAATACGGTTTTCATGATAAAGATACATCCGTTTTCCGTAGTGAACGCGGCTTAACAGAAGATATCGTAAGAGAAATTTCAAGCATTAAAGAAGAACCTCAGTGGATGCTTGATTTCCGCTTGAAGTCTTTAGAACAATTTTATAAAATGCCGATGCCGCAATGGGGTGGCGACTTATCTGAACTGAAATTTGAGGATATTCGTTACTACGTGAAGCCATCGGATCACACGGTAAACGATTGGGACGAGGTTCCTGACGAAATTAAGCGTACCTTCGACAAACTTGGAATTCCAGAAGCAGAGCAGAAATATCTTGCCGGTGCTTCCGCGCAGTACGAATCCGAAGTAGTTTATCACAACCTGAAAAAAGATCTAGAAGACATCGGAATCGTTTTCAAAGACACAGATTCAGCGCTCAAAGAAAACGAAGACATTTTCCGCGAGTATTTTTCAAAAGTAATCCCGCCAACCGATAACAAATTCGCAGCGCTAAACTCCGCTGTATGGTCTGGTGGCTCGTTCATCTACGTTCCAAAAGGCGTGAAAGTGGATACACCGCTACAAGCCTATTTCCGCATTAACTCGGAGAATATGGGACAATTTGAGCGCACGCTGATTATCGTGGATGAAGGCGCGAGTGTAAACTACGTAGAAGGTTGTACAGCACCAGTTTATACGACTAACTCCCTTCACTCAGCCGTTGTTGAAATCATTGTTAAACGCGATGCATATTGCCGTTATACAACGATTCAAAACTGGGCAAATAACGTGTACAATCTAGTAACGAAACGTACTTTCTGTGATGAAAATGCGACAATGGAATGGATTGATGGAAACATCGGCTCGAAATTAACGATGAAATACCCGGCGGTTCATCTTCGCGGGGAAGGCGCACGTGGTATGACGCTCTCCATCGCGATTGCTGGTAAAGGCCAACGCCAAGATGCCGGAGCGAAAATGCTTCACTTGGCACCAAACACGTCGTCCACTATCGTCTCAAAATCCATCTCCAAACAAGGTGGTAACGTAACCTATCGTGGTATCGTTCACTTTGGCCGTAATTCAGCAGGATCTCGCTCGAATATCGAGTGTGACACGTTGATTATGGATAACGCATCGACATCTGATACAATTCCTTACAACGAAATCTTGAATAGCGACATTTCCCTAGAACACGAAGCGAAAGTTTCCAAAGTATCTGAGGAACAACTATTCTATCTGATGAGCCGTGGGGTAACAGAGGAAGAAGCAACAGAAATGATCGTAATGGGCTTCATTGAGCCATTTACAAAAGAATTACCAATGGAATATGCCGTCGAAATGAACCGTTTGATTAAGTTCGAAATGGAAGGCTCTATTGGGTAATACGCTAATAATCCTTTAAGATCAGGGTTTGTAATATGTTTAGAAGGAAGATAACTAAGTGGCATGTCACTTAGTTATCTTTTTGTGTAGGAGGTGAACTTTTTGGTTTGTCTCCTTCTATTTTCTGAGTAATACCAAAATAGGTATTGGCAAGTTGGTTAGTACTTTTATACCTAAATCACTTAGAAACCAATTTTACACTAGTTTCAGACTTTCGTCACTAAACTTAATATATATTACTAAAATTATGTGTGCTGTTAAATCTAATGACTGCTTATTGATAAGAGGAACTAATCAAATCATGGGCTGTAGACGGAGTTGAATAGTTCCTTGACACTATTGTTTATAGTAGTGAATGTTAGATAAGGCAATGATTTAAGCCGCATTATATATGTAATATTTCTTTAGTTTTTTATACCTATACCGGTGTGTGTTTTTTTCGGTATTTTTTTAAGTGCAAGCGCTAGTCCATATTGTTTATTAACTGCAAATGATTTTAAAAGTTGTAGACAGAACAATATATAAATGATATAATTCAGTTCTGGATCCAGCAAGTAATGTAGGTTTGGAAACTTACTATCCTTGTAAAAAGCAGAAATACCAAAAAAACATTATATTAAGGGGTTATCAACTTATGAAGAACAAAAAATATTTAAAACCAGCAGTAGCAATCGCATTAGCACTTTCTCTTGCAGCTTCACCAACTTATTTAGGTATGGCATCACCAGAAGCATCTGCAGCTACAAAACAAGTATCAGCACCAGTTATTAGCGGAGAGGTCTTTGCGGATAGTAGTATTCTTTCCGGTTCAACGACAGATAAATCTGCAGCTACTGTAATTGTTACTTTTTCAAACGGAAATCAACGAATTGTAGGAGTATCGAACGGGAAATTCTCAGTTAATTTACCAGCTGGCGTTCTTGTAGCTGGAGGTAAAATTTCTGTTAAAACAGCAAACAAGAATTATGAAGAAAGTCTTGCAACTGACGTAATCGTTAAAGCAGCTTCAAAAAGCCAACCAGTAACACCTGTTGTTCCATTAACACCTATTACTCCAGCAACGCCTGTTGTTCCAGTAACACCAGTTACTCCGGTAAAACCAGTAACTCCAGTAACACCTACTACTCAAGCTTCAGCGCCTCAAATAGTTGGAACAGTTAATACAAGTAGTACTATTCTTTCTGGTGTAACGACAGATAAATCTGCAGTTACTGTAATTGTTGCTTTTTCAAATGGAGACATGCGCATTGTAGGCGTGCAAAATGGGAGATTCTCAGTCAATTTACCAGCTAGCGTTCTTGTAGCTGGAGGTAAAATTTCTGTTAAAACAGCAAACAAGAATTACGAAGAAAGTCTTGCAACGGATATAATCATTCAAGCAGCTAAGTAATAACTCTCAAAAAATCAACCAGACCCAACACCAGCAGAATCTGTTGTACTAGCAGAACAAACTCTAGAGTTAAAAATACTTGGTATCACTCCCATGACGTGGAGCGATACCAAGTATTTTTTTATTATCTGGGACCACCATTTTTAGATCTCTTTACAAATTTTTAAATGAAGCTTAAAATGAAAGAACGAACATACGTTTTTTTGGAGGTGTTACCATGGAACCCAATTTGGAACAAAAATTAAAAACATTGCCTGAATTGCCAGGGTGTTATATATATCGTGACAAAAAAGAAGCCATCTTATACATCGGGAAATCCAAGAACTTAAAACACCGTGTGAAATCTTACTTTACTAAGACCCAAATTGGAAAAACAGCGCGCTTAGTTCACCATATCCATGATTTGGAACTTATTATTACTGATTCTGAACAAGAGGCTTTACTGTTAGAGATGACGCTCATTATGAAATATCAGCCGCCGTATAATGTGATGCTCAAAGATGAAATTCAGTATACATATCTTAAGATCACAAAAGAAGCAAACCCACATCTCGAGCTAACGAAAGAAATTAAAAAAGATGGTGCCCGTTATTTCGGTCCGTATGCTAGTAGTTATAAGGCTACGGAAACGCATGAATTGTTACAAAAAATCTATCCACTCTGTCATTGTGAAGGGAAGAGAGGCCGTCCTTGTTTTTACTACCAGATAGGTATGTGTCTTGGCCCTTGCGCACGAGAGGTCACTAAAGAAGAATACGAGGCTCAAATCCAGAAGATAGAGGCCTTTTTTTATGGCAGCGGATATAAAGATGTGAAACGCGAGCTAGAAAACCATTTGAAGCAGCAAGTAGACAATCTTGAATTTGAACGGGCGAAGGAAACACACGAACTTTTGAACGTTTTAGATCGGATAACAGACAAGGAAAAAGTGCTAACGCGGGATTTTGGTCATCGTGATGCCATTCATTTCGTAACACGCGATCAGTTTTGCGCTATTCAAATCAGCTTTTTACGGAACGGAGCGGTTGCTGGGAGAAATTCTAAAGTCTTGGAACTTGTAGGGGAAGAAAGTGAACTGGTGGAGAGTTTCCTGATGGCTTTTTATACGGACCCTAATCATTTGAGACCAAAAGAGTTACTTGTTCCTGAGCAACTGGATGCGAAATTATTGGCGAGTGCACTAGGTATAAAAGTAAGAGTACCACAGAAAGGTGAAAAAAAAGCATTGCTAGAGCGCATTCATGAAAATGCCAAAAGTGCACTAGATGCCCATTTTAAAATGATAGATTATGCAGAGGAAAAAGAAAACGGAGGCCCCAATTAGTCTGCTACAAATATGTTAGGCGTAAACAACAAAGAGAGTGCTTAAAAGGATGAGTTTCAACTGCGTGGATGATCAAAAAATGTTAAGTGAGGAAGAGGCGAAATAAAGATGCTAAGAAAATATTCAGAAAGCCTAGTTGATGATATCAAAAAGAAGCAAGAAGTAGTGCTGGTCGATGAAGTAGAAGTTTTGCTTAAGCATATACCTGATTGCGACATAAAAGGTGCCATGGATCCTCGTCTTTATAAAGAGATGAAGAAAATGGCTCTCTTGTCCACTTTCATTCCGAAAAGCATGTTCAAGATGGACTCGAGTCCGAAATCCTTGGTGAGATTAAGAAAAATATTTAACAGTGTGGATAGTTATCCAATGGTAGAAGAGGAAATTAGAACAACGAAATTCCTGATAAAGGCGAGCGGAAGCTATGATATGCCAATGTATTGTTTCAAATCAGAGGCCCCATTGGAGAACGCCCCAATACTTTATTTTATTCATGGAGGAGGTTTCTTTGCCGGCAGTGTGGATGTAGTTACCGAAGCGCTCAAATTATTTGTTGCGAACACGAATATGATTGCCTGCTCTATCGATTACCGCTTAGCACCTGAAAATCCGTATCCAGTAGGTCATGAGGATTGTTATACAGGGCTTAAATGGATACATGAAAATGCGGTTCGATTTGGTGGGGATCCAACTAATATTTTTGTAGCAGGTGATAGTGCAGGTGGGAATTTAACGCAGTATTGTACGAACAAATCGTTAGAAGACGGGAGCAATTTGGTTAGAGGCCAATTATTACTTTATCCAACGGTCAATATGGGTGGCGTAAAAGACGAACATGTTCATTTTAGTAAAGAAAAATTTGATATTTATTCTAAACATAGCAAGGTTATCAATATGTCGCTGGATATGTTTGATGACTTATCGGGTAGTTTAGGAGATTTTCTAGGAACAAAGGATTTGATGAATAAATATTTAACACCGTATTTGGAGGTTAGCTCAGATTTGCCACCAACATTCGTCACTGTAGGGGAACACGACTTTCTAAAAATTGAAACGTTGGCGTATGCGCGTAAATTGACACTTGCTGGGATTGACACAACAACAGTAGTATACAAAGGGCTTGGGCACGCTTATATTGATAAGGTGGGATATTACCCGCAAAGCGAGGATTGTGTACTAGAAATGATTGATTTTATAGGCAAGCATAGAAAATAATTCCTGCGTAAAATAGAAGTGTATCCGGACTTTTGGTTGGAACGATTGCAAAACATGATGTAGCTTGATAAACTAGTGGTATAATGGAAGAAACGGCGGTGTTTGTTAAAATGACTGGAAAAGTAACGTTATTTGTAACGAGGCATGGTAAGACAATGCTTAATACAACGGAGCGCGTGCAAGGATGGGCGGATTCGCCACTGACTGCGGAGGGGGTCCTAGTCGCAGAACAATTGGGACGCGGTTTAGCAGATACAACATTTGAAGCGCTTTACACGAGTGATCGTGGACGGACGCTTGAAACAGCAGATATTGTGATGCATCACGCAGATTTTCAGTTGCCGGTGAATCAGTTGAAGGGCTTACGCGAATTCGGCTTTGGTAAATTTGAAGGCGAATACAATCTTTTTATGTGGGAGACGGTGAGTAAGAGGCATGGTTTTCCGTCTGTGGAGGCATTTTTTGAGGTACATAAGCATGATGCGCCACGGGTGATGATTGATGCGGTAGCCGAAATGGATGAGACTGGTATGGCGGAGAATTGGGATGTTTTCACGGAGCGATTGCTTCAGTCGCTGGACTTGATCTGTGAAGAACATAGAGATGGGAATGTACTCGTGATTTGTCACGGTATGGTTATCAATATTTTGCTTTCACTACTGGCTCCAAACCGCGTGGATGGTCCCATTGAAAATGCGAGTGTCACTAAAATAAGTTATGCAAATGGGGAATACACTGTAGAGTCGGCGAATGACATGCAGTATGTTGCGCGTGGCATCGTTAAAAATTAGGATAAGGGATGAAGGACATGGAAGATGAACCGATCAAAAAAAGAACAACACTCTTAGGTATTTTGGCATTTTTACTAGGAATTCTATGTATCGTGATGATTTTTATAAAGCCAGTTGAGTTTGGATTTGTCACGTCGAGTAATTGGTTTATTGTGATTTTTGGTGTGGCGGTAGTGGCGATGATTTTTTCAATTTGGGGTATTGCAAGGGAGACAGAGCGCAATTTCTTACCGATTATTGGCTTTATTATTTCGATGGCCTATATCGTATTTTGGGTGATTTTCTTCTTGTTGATATTAATAGGTGTGATGTAAAAAAATGAGATGGAGGAATGAAAATTATGGCATTTGAAACAAGAAAACCGATTTCTACTTTTTTAACGTTTAGTGGGGAAGCAGAGGCGGCGATGGATTTCTACGTTGGGCTGTTCGGTGAAGATGCGAAGACGTTCGGCAAAACATATATCGGCGAAAGCGATCGTGGGGAAACCGGTAAGCTACTTAATGGTACGTTCGATATTCGTGGTCAATCATTTATGGTAATGGATATGGAGGCAGAGTATGCTACGCCGTTTTCGTGGGCAACTTCGATTTTAGTGCAGTGTGAAGAGGAAGTAGAGTTTGATCGCCTGTTTGCGGCATTTTCCGATGGAGGTTCTGTGATGATGGGACCAATCGAGCTTCCACCGTTTAAAAAAGTAACATGGGTTACTGATAAGTTCGGCGTGACTTGGCAGTTGGTTTGGTAAAATAGGAAAAACGTTTGTGACGAAATAAAGCTAGAAAAGCCCTTCCCAGAGAAAATGGGGAGGGCTTTTCTAAAGTATTAACGTGATGCGGTTACTGTAAATGTGAGTGGTTCACATACGTTACCGTAGTCATCGACCATGGTGGCTGTTAACATGGTTCCAGATTTTAACAAAGCATCTAGTTTAACGTGAATGATCCCAGCAGAATCAGCAGAATATCGCTTTCCTAGTAGTGTCAGTCTAGAATAAGGCGTCGCAGTAAAGAGGATATCTGTACTACGATCGGTAACTTCTTGTACTAATTGCGGCCCTTTTGGTAATGCGGTAGTAGAAGGCTTAACATTGTAGACTGGACTATATAAAACCTGACTATACTCTGATGAAGTTACTCGTAGCATAACACTATCTCCAAGAGGGATAGGGGAGCCCAGTCTTATGTACCACTGACCATAGCCAAATGAGTATGCAGAACCAGATTCTTTTCCATTTACTAAAAGAGTTACAATAGAATGTGGCCGTACACTTCCAAATAGCATGTTTGCTCCAGTGGTGACTGCAGGATCTATCGTGTTTCCATTTGCTACGGTGTATACTTTCGTGGCACTGCTAACCCCTGTTGATGAGATGAACTTTGTAATAACATTATCACCTAACTCTAGATAATTCGGTAATTGAATATGAAAAACTCCGTCAGTATTGCTCGTATAGTTTTGTCCATTGACAACTAAAGTGGCATTTGGGGGGCCGATAAATGTGGCCTCTTTACTGGTATTTAGTAAGTTTCCAGCCAAGAATGGTACATCGATAGACGCGTTGCTGGTAGCAGTTACATTACTATTGTGTTCAGCTGCTTGAGCAATACCCGAATTACCAACAGTGAAGCTTCCTAAAGTTAATCCTATTCCGGCGGCGACCAGAATGGTATTTTTTTTTATTGTTTTCATTTTGTTCTCTCCTTTTCTTTTTGATAGTACAAGTATACCATCTATTTGTTTGTTAAAAAGTTACATAAAAAAGAATTTTTATGCAAAAAAATAAAAAAAGAGAACGCTTTCTTTTAGAGGGTAGTTGCGATTGAGGAAGGCTACTATAAAAAAGCCTCCGTATCAAATAGAAGGCTCATTTGATATGGAGGAAAAATTTAATATACAATGACCTAACAGTTATAAAGAAATCACACGTGGATTTTTCCCAGTGAAGCCTTGTTCTAATATCGTCATATTTGTAAGTGTTTCGTTGTCGCTTACTAATTTTTGCGTACTGTTTAAAATGGCATCATGCAACTGATCATAAAGACGGCCATAATCACCAAGTGGTGTAGGTACGGTTTCTTGCACGGTTTCGTTATTTTCATTGACATAAACAAGCGTACCATAATGGCTCTCAGGATCAATACCGAAATTCGCATCACCAGGCATTACACCAGCTTTTAGGCATGTTTCCTGCTGGTCGATACCATATTTCACGAAGCTGCCTTTTGTACCGTGAAGGATGAACTTCGGATATGGAATATTCACCAAATGGCTTGTCTTCACAATTACCTTATGCTTTGGATAGAAGAATTGTACTTCAAATGTGTCATCAGGATTATTCGGATTGCGAACAGAACGAATGTCGTAACTAACTTCTTCAGGGCGACCGAACAAATCAATAATTTGATCCATCATGTGAACGCCAAGTCCATAAAAAGCTCCGTCGTAATATTCCCCATCAGAATCTGGCGCCTCCGGACGATAATAATCCATATGTGATTCCAGTTCTACAAGATCACCTATTTTCCCACTAGCCAAAACTTCCTTTACCGCCAAGAAATCACTATCGAAACGACGGTTTTGGTAAGCCATCGCAATTAAACCTTTTGATTTCGCCAGTTCAAAAAGTTCTTCCGCCTCTTCAGAAGTTGTGCAGAACGGTTTTTCAACGAGAACATTTTTGCCGTTTTGCAAAGCTTTTTTCGCTAGTTCATAGTGTGTGCTTGCAGGCGTGCAGATGCTGACGAGTTGAATTTCTATGTCTTGCAAAAGCTCATCAAGCTGATCAGTAAATTGAATGCCATACTTCGCGTAATCCGCTTCCAGCTCTGGCTTGCGTCTGTGATTGTAAATCGTTTTAATTCGAATATGATCGCGAATCAGTGTATACGGCATGTGATATCGCGTCGTACTTTTTCCAAAACCAATATAACCCATTGTAAGAACCATCTTATTTCCTCCTTAAAAGAGGCTCCGAACGTATTGCCTGCGTGAGGAGCCTCTTCGTTTTATTCGTTAATGAATTTCACACAAACCGGTTCAGGTACGTGGATGTCTTTTTGTAGTAGAGTAAGTGCGCCAGTTTCTTTATTGACGCCAAATACCGTTACATTGTTCGTGTTTTCGTTGGATACCAATAAAATTTCGCCAGTTGGATCAAGGTCGAAGTCACGAGGGCCGACGCCTTCAACCGGAGTAGTAGCCACCAAGCTCAGTTTACCTTCCGCATCAATTGCAAAAGTAACAACTGCATCTTGTCCGCGGTTCGAAACGTAAAGGAAGCGACCGTCGTTCGAGATATGAATGGCACTACCTTTGTTTTCAGCAGTGAAATCAGCCGGTAGAGAGGCGATGTTTTGGATTTCAGTCAAAGCGCCAGTTTGTTCATCGTAGGAAGCAACGACAACGTCCGCAGCCATTTCTGTCATGATGTAAGCAATTTTTGCATTTGGATGGAAGACTAGGTTACGAGGACCACTGCCACCTTTGACTTTCAAATCGCTCACTTTTTCAAGGATGCCGTCTTTTAGGGCGTAAGTAGTGACATAATCTGTTCCAAGATCACACGTGATGACAAATTTCTCATCTGGCGTGAAACCAGCGAAATGGGCATGGGCTTTTTCTTGGCGGTCAGGATTAGGCCCTGTACCAATGTGTTGTACTTCGGAGCTTGGAGCTTTTAGCGCGCCATTTTTTTCGGTTGGATAGGTAACAATGGTTCCTAAGTGATAGTTCGCGGAAACGACATAAGCGCCGTTTTTCGAAGCATCCACGTAGCAAGGAGGATTTCCGGCTTTTACTTCTTGATTTAAGTAATCTAAAGAGCCGTCTTCTTTAATAGCAAAAGCAGCAACACCACCATTTTCGCCATCTTTTGCTACAGAATAAAGATATTTTTGATCATCCGTAAGTTTCAAGTAAGTCGGATTGTCCATCTTCCCAGCAAGCTTATTCTGCGTGATTTCACCTGTCTTCTTATCAATATGAAGGCGATAAATTCCTTCACTTTCTACTTTGGTGTATGTACCAATGTAGGCAATTGCTTCTTTGTTAGCCATTAATCATTTCCTCCTTTAAGCTTTCTTTTCTATTCCATTATAGCATAGCTGGAGAAAAGTATAGGCTTATAAAATTATGTTACAATTTTGTTACGAAAAAAAGGTCTCAACCTGTTTAACTTGGCGTGTAGAGCACAAAATTTGAATGAAAACCTTTTATAAGTCTCTTTTTCTGTAATAATTCTATGAAAACGAGAAATAAAAGAAATGTAAATGTAATGTAAGGGTTGACTTTGTAATAATGCGGGTGTAATATAAGGATATCGAAAGGGCGCCCCTTAGAAAATAAGTAAAACTGCAGCTATCCTAGCACCTATAATTTAAATTTGAAGGAGAGATTACGATGAACAACGTAATTAGTAAAAAAACAACTAAATTGGTAGCAGCAACAGGATTGGCATTAACACTTGCATTCACAACAGTAGCGGCAGGAGCAGGAGCATCCACAGTAGATGCAGCACAAACAACACACTATACAGCCAAACCACAGATGGTAACGGCAAAATCAGCAGTGAAAGTACGGGCTAGTGAAAGCACTGGATCAAAAGTACTCGGTACACTTAAAAAAGGCGAGAAAGTATATTTCATAAAAGACGATTATGGTTGGAGTAAAGTTACTTATAAAGGAAAAACAGGATATGTAGGGACTCGCTACCTAAACATACCGGGCAAACAAGTTAATTCAGTAAAAGCAGCCCCCACTAAAAAAGCAGTACAGCCAAAAGTTGTAACACCAGTAAAAAAAGCAACTACAAAAGCACCAGTCGTAGCAAAAGCTACAACAAAAACGGTGACAGCAAACACGGCGGTACACGTTCGTGCGGATCAAAGCAGAACATCTAAGATCCTCGGCACACTTAAAAAAGGTGAAAAAGTAACTTTTGTACAAGAAAACAAAGGTTGGAGCAAAGTGATCTACAAAGGTAAAACTGGTTATGTAGTGACAGAATTCTTGAACGTGAAATGAATTTCGTTGCAACAAGAGTGAAATGTTACACTATTTTTCAGGCATGATTATTAAGTGTAGCTAGTAACTCATCACATAGATTTTTGCACAAACTCCCCCCATGAAGTGAAGAAGGAAATAGGGAAATTCTGAGACAAATGTTCTCTGACCTAAAGAATACACATCGAAAATCTAAATAAGATTTTTGATGTGTATTTTTCCATTTAGGTACGCGAGGCGTGCCAGCTTCCGCATATTATTAGCCATGAAACTTCGGTCGCTACCCCTCGTAAACGAAAACGAGTGAATCCCAAAAAGAGCCTTGGCATGCCCCAAAAATGGTTCTACATCTATCTTCCGCTACAGCTAGATAGATAAAGTCTTTTCAGATGTCAGGCTGCGTCCTGCTCGATTTTTCAGTTCTTCCAAAACTGGATTATAATAGATATTTCGATTTGGCTGTGGTACATTTTGTTCGCAAAGGATAAGCTGAGCAGTCTTCGCATTCATAGACTTTGAAATCACGAACATTTTGGGATCATAGCTTGGGTGGACTTCTACCGTTTGCCAACTTTGAATATATACTTCTGGAATCTCTTCTACTTGTTAATGAATGATGCGTGATACATGATTTTCAGGAATTATCGATTCTAAATCCATTGGAAGAATTAATTAGGCCGTGTTATAATTGATACATATTAATAGCACTCTTTTGTTGGGTTTTGGTTGGTATATTAATTTTAACAAAGCGTGCTATTTTTGTGTACTTATTTCTATACATATGAAAAATGCTAGGACACTTGAGTATCCTCAGATATTCTTATGCCCTAGCTTCGTCCTATTTTGTTTAGCAGAAGGAGAGCTGTGAATTATTTCTTTGGATTGGCTAGGTGTAGGTTCAAGCGTATATGAAGTTGTGTACTTACTTTTATGGGGGTGTTGTGATGAATCATTTCTTTTTACAGTTGATCGCAGAAAAAAAGGTTAGGCGACAAATCAGGGTAGTGCAGAAAATTTACGATGCTAAATTTCCTCTTACGGTGGATGAGATTGCAGAGGATTTGGATATTTCCAAAAGAACATTATCTAGAGACATAAAGGATATCGAGCACTCGTTTCCGGAACAAGAAATATTAGAACTAAATACACTGTATGGGTATTCCATTAATCACTCGCATTACGTCGATGATCTGATTGTTAGAATTTCTGAGGAATCGCCATTGCTTCTTATTGTAAATGGTGTTTTTCAGGGAGAGTTCAAGAGTATCGATGAGTGGGCTGATGAATTATTTCTATCTACATCGACGTTACACAGATATTTAACATACCTGAAAAATCTATTAAAGGAATTTAAGCTTGAATTATCGTTAACACCGATAGCAATCCTTGGTGAGGAAGTGAATATTCGCCATTTCTTTTTTTACTTTTTTTACAATATGAATGATATTTCAACGATAAACCACCCAACAGAAGTTGAGTATGAGTTTCACATGAAATTATTAGCTGGATATGATGAAATCAGGAAAACGAGTAATTTTTCACAACACAGAAGAGGTTTGTATTGGATTATGGTAGTAAATACTCGCATTAAACAAGGTCACTTTATCAAAATAAATCCAGAACTTAAAAAAAAGCAAAAAAAAATGGAGACATATCAGGTATTAGCTCAGGTAGTAGAATCACTATTCCCGGTTTTTGTGGCAGATAGTGTGCCTGAAGATGAGCTGGTGTACATGGATTTGTTGACACTAGATATTTTTGTGTATTTAGGGGATAGAGTTATAAGTGGTTTTCATTCTAAAGAAGAAATGGATGCAGTCGATGATTTTCTAGCGAAGGCATTTCAAGTGATAGGTATTGATGCGATAGAAGCGTCTGATTTAAGGGTTTTCATTGCCTATTTTCGGAATCAAATTATATTGTCTAAGCTAACACCTTTATTTCAAAAAAATGTTTATGAGGTCAATCAACTCATAAAAGGTGGGCATAAGACGTTGTTTTACAAATGGGTAGATCTATTGCAAAATGATCCAATTATGCAAATTGCCAACGTGGAGTATATAGAGGATGTAGCAGTGAATTTGACGATTTTTACACATTGTATGACCTATAATAAGCGTTTCAAAGAACGTGAGCGCCACATTTTATTTACATTCGATGGTCCTAACGCCTATTTGAACTATTTGGCGACTTTGGTAGAGAAATTTAATATTAAAAATGTCCGAATCACACTTTTGACGAATGAGCACGTTACGAATGAGCTTATAAAAGAACGTCAGGTAGATGTTGTTGTGTGCAATTACAAAGATGATGATGTGGTATTGGACTGCGAAGTATATAAGTCCGAGCGGGTTCCAACAGAGAATGATTGGGAACAAATTCGTAACGTCATATTTCATATGGATGAATTTATTTAATAATAGAAGGAAGCTCTAGTGTCAGTAAAGTTGCTGATACTGGAGTTTTTTTGTTGGAAATAGAATGGCGGAGGTTGAAGCCAAATTTGATTTCTAATCAATTGTTAAAAATGGTTTAATAGAATTAACAACAAGAACAACTGACCACAAGAAAAAGACATAAAAAAATGTCAGATTTGTGACGGATATCAACCTTGTCATAGCAAGGAAAAAAAAACATATAAAAAAAAATAAAACATGAGTAGCACGGTATCATTCTGAAGCACTTATAAAAAAGACGTTTTGATTGGATTAGCGTATTAATAAAAATACAAAAACATAGTAGTATTAATTCTAGTCATTTAAGGAGATATTAATGGAGGTTTACAAATGGATTATTTAGCGATAAACAAGCTACTCATTCGGGATAAGACAATTTTACAAAGTATCATAAACTCCAATGATTTTCAGGATGACTTATTGGAAACGATAGTTATTCGAAAAGGAGATAGAATAATACAAGATAGGATTCAAGATATTTACATCATAGAGGAAGGCCATATAGCCAAAATATTTACTCATAATAAAAATATAGAAAAAAATATATGTCAAGCATTCTTGAGTGAAACAGACGTTATTTGGAGCAACCAATTTATTAGTGATAGTAAGGTGAGTTATGAGCCATTAAGCAAAGCTGTATTAAAGAAAATTAATGTAAATACTTTTTTTAACGTACTAGCAACACACCCATTTTTTACAGACGTCCTTATTGAGGTATTGAATCGAAATGAGGAGCTTGCTGAATTATATGCCAAGCAGTTTCAATACGAGTTGCAGGACAGAATCCTTTTGTTATTCGAACAGCTAGGAACACAAATAAGTCAGCAAAAGTTTATTTTGCCAAAAGGTTTGGATGCACATTATATCGCTGCTTATTGTGGTGTGAGTAGAGTTAGTGTTAATAGAGTATTGAGAGAACTAAAAGAAATTAAATTAATAGGAAAAAATAGTGAAGGTGTTTTAACATTCAGAAAATAATAAGGTGACCTAAATTAGAAATATGGGTTTATAAGTTCTCCCGCGCCCGCAAAAAACTTAAATGATCATATGGAGTGTCAGTCAAAGGGTATACAGTTAAAAAAACAAATTCAGAAGGAGAATGATTTTAAAAATGAAGAAGCAAAACAAAGTGATAAGTAAAGTATCGAAAGTAATGGTAGCAGGAACTATTGTGTTTTCTAGCTTAGGGGCAATCCCTTTTAATACGTTAGCGGCTGATGTAACAGGGACGCCAGTGGCAAATGCGCAAGTTACAATCCAGAATGGCGTAAAAGCAGAGTATACGCAAATTATTAAAACTAATCCATGGCAAGGTAACTTGGTTGGAACAGAATATGTAGCAAAAACATTTAGTGAGGATTTCGGTACGAACGAGCCTTTTCCAGGGGTAGGAAAAACGAATTATTCCGTTACGAAAACAGCTTTCGTTGTCATTCCAGTTTCTGGGCAATATAATTTCAAAACACAAGGAGATGACAGAACGTCCGTTAAAATCAATGGAGTGCAAAAGTTAGCAACTGGTGCGTATAATGCGACTGATGACAAGAATGTAGGCTATTTTCACGGTGGAGATGTCGTTGAAATTTCACAGACGATGGAAAACGATGGAAGTCTCGGCTTTATGGCCTTAAAATGGGGAATGCCAAACTTGATATTGGAAAATCCAGATGGGCAAAGAAACGATATTCCTCTTTCTAGTACGTTCCCAACAAGAGAACAAGCGGAACAAGCCGCAGCAAAAATGAAGGACCATGGTGTCTTGACAGAATATTTTGACGGCACCTCATCCAATGTTTTTAAAGGTCAAGAAATTGAGCCTGAAAGCTTCACAAAACATTATGGCTCGACGGAACCGTATCCAGGGGTAGGAACTACTGATTATACAGTGAAGAAGACAGGTTATATTTATATTTCTGAAACTGGTAATTACCGTTTTAATGGCGGTGGAGATGATTCCTATACGCTTGCTGTTGATGGGAAAGAATTGATTAAAAGCTTGAAGTATCCGAATTATGCAGAAACAGGGAGTATCTATCTGGAAAAAGGAGCGACCATCAAAATTGAGCAAACACTTGTTAATGAGGGACGCGAAGGCTATGCCTCATTGAGATGGACAACTCCTAGTCAACCAGCATATAGCGACGTTAAAGTAACAGATGTCTATGAGTCTAAAGAAAAAGCGGTGGCATCTAACGAAGGAACATCATTTGAAGATGCAAGCGCAGCAGTCAACAACTTATTCACGAATAAAGATCCAAATGGCGACATCAAAAGCACCTTAACGCAAGCTGAAATCGATGCCGCACAAGCCTTAGTCAACAAAGTAACGGACCCAACGAAAAAAGCAGCGTTACAAAACGATCTGAACAAAGCGCAAAGCCAACTAGACGCTAAAAACGCAGCATCGGCGACAGAAAAAGCAAACCAAGATGTAGCGAAAAAAGCAGTAGACGAACTATTCAACAACAACACGCCATCAAGTAATGCGATCAAACCAACAACAAATCAAG
>NZ_JAASUG010000014.1:0-58364 GCF_014322885.1 Listeria grandensis
ATGCATAGGAACCGTAGGTGAGTATGTAATCCACCAGCGGCTCTTATGACGCCCATCCTCGAATTTATTAGCGAAACAAGCTAAGAAGCAGAGAATACAGAGAGCCTCAATATGCATGAAAACGAAAGAGGGCATGTAATCCATGTACTGCGTCATGACCTGCGCCTTGCGGATCCAGCTTCAACGGCCTACTCCTCGAAAACTTCACGCCCTCCACAAAAAGCAAGATCGGCTTTTTACTGCGACCGCTCCAGTTTTTTTCGGAGCTGAACGGGCCGTTTCAGCTTTTCGTTGGATCTAGCTTCAACGGCCTACTCCTCGAAAACTTCACACCCTCCGCAAAAAGCAAGATCGGCTTTTTACTGCGACCGCTCCAGTTTTTTCGGAGCTGAACGGGCCGTTTCAGCTTTTCGTTGGATCCAGCTTCAACGGCCTACTCCTCGAAAACTTCACGCCCTCCGCAAAAAGCAAGATCGGCTTTTTACTGCGACCGCTCCAGTTTTTTTCGGAGCTGAACGGGCCGTTTCAGCTTTTCGTTAGATCCAGCTTCGGAAGCCCGTTAGCCCCTCGAAACTTTCACGCCCTCCATAAAAACCAGGACCGGGTTTTCATTGCGGCCGCTCCAAGTTTTTTCGGGGCTAACGGGCTTCCTCAGCTTTTCATTTAAAATTTCGGGTTATAAAACGATCGATTATCCAACCCAAATACTCGTTCTGTAAATTCGCCTGGTTTGGTATGTCGTAATGCTTTGTCCATCATGTTCATCGTTGCATCCATTAAATCAATCTGATGCAAAATTTCTGCCTCTCTCACAAGCGGCGGCTTAGGACTACCCCATTCACCTTTACCGTGATGGCTCAACAAGACATGCTTCAAGATCACAACTTCCTCGCCCTCAATTCCAAGCTCATCCGCCATCTTGCTCACTTCTTCCACTACAATCGAAATATGACCAATCAAATTGCCTTCCAATGTGTATGTAGTAGAAATCGGTCCAGATAGCTCAATCACTTTCCCCAGATCATGCAATATCACGCCAGCATACAATAAATCACGATTCACCGTTGGATATAAGTCAGCAATCGATTTCGCCAATCGTAGCATCGACACCACATGAAAACTAAGTCCCGACACAAACTCATGGTGATGGCGCACAGCCGCCGGATAATCAAAGAAATCATCCTGATATTTCTTCAAAAGCGCACGCGTAATTCGTTGCAAATTCGGATTTTGCATCTCAAAAATATATTTTGTGACCTCTTCACTCATCTCGCCCTTATCAATCGGTGCCGTCTCCATAAACTGCCCAATGCTCACGCCATCAAGCCCAGAAGTCTGCCTAATTTGGCGAATTTTCAACTGTTTTCTGCCACGATAATTCTGCACTTCACCAACGATATTTACAATATTTTGACTCGCATAACTTTCCTCATCACTGTCTGAGATATCCCAAAGTTTCGCTTCTAGCTCCCCAGACTTATCCTGTAATACCAGCGATAAAAACGGCTTGCCATTACTCGCGATTCCCTTCGTGCTCGACTTAATTAATAGAAACAGATCGAGCCCTTCTCCAATTTCATAATCCAATAATTTCTTATCCATCTTCAGATCGCCTACTTTCTCTGATTCCATTTCGCCTCTACTTTACCCTTCTAGTATAGCATGTGTTGCGCTTCCTTGGAAAAATATTTACTGAGCTGCTTATGACACGTAAAAAAGATCACTTGGTTCTCGCGACGTATCTCCTGCAATAATACCATAATTTCTTCCAAACGTTCCTCATCAAAATTTACAAAACTATCATCAATAATAATCGGCAAACGCTGCTCTGCATGTAACATCTGAATTACTGCAAACCGAATCGCTAAGTATAACTGCTCTTTTGTCGCCTGACTAAGCTCTTCCGGGAAAAATCGTAGTCCATCACGCCGTTCCACTTGCAGCCTACTCTCTACAAAGCGAACCTGCGCATAATTTCCTTTCGATAGAACATCAAAGAAATGGGTTGCTCGGATCAATACCTTTGGCAACTTCTCTTCCTGTAACTTCCGCATAATCGAACTAACCATATCCTTTGCTAATTTGACGCGAACCCATTCCTGCGCCAGCTCCTGAAAAGCCTCCTGCTCCGAATAAAAATGTTGCATCCGATCTGAAAAGCTCTGTCCATCCTCGAGTGTCTCCCGCGCTAATTCCCTTTCTGCAAGCACTTTATTATACTTATCTAATTCCGTATCAATCATGCGAAGCGCATCCTTGCGCGCCAGAATTTGCTCACTAATATCGCTTTCTTGCTGCACATTCGCAAGTCCTTCCAAATGCGCATCCGTTAACTGCGCTCGAAGTAAGACGACCCGTTCCTGCCATTTCCACTGTTGTTCGACCTGAAGTCCCTTCTGCCTGAATAATTCCTCACTCTTCACATTCGCAGCCTCTAATAATTCCGATTTATCCAGCGCAATCGACGCCTTCTCCCGCTCCAAAATCGCAATCTGATTCCGCAACTGCTCCTCTTTCTCCTGTGATTTCGCAATCTCCGACACAAATTCCTTCCTAGCCTGCCTTTTTGCCTTAAGCGCCATAACCTGCTCCTCCGTCGGTAGCTCATCCAAGCTCAGTTGCTCTGCCAACATTTCCAACCGGTTTTCCCACTCCGATACTTTCACAGTCAGAATTTCCGCATCATTTCGAGCCTTGCGCTTACTTTTTATACCTTGCTGAATCTCACGCCACACATACAAAACACTTCCTAATCGCTTCCCAGAAAAATCACTCGGCAGAAAAAATAATTCCCGATAGCCCTGCCACTTAGCATCCAACTCCGAACCAGCCTGCCGTATTTGCATTGCCTTCTGTTCGCGCTGCTCCGCTTGTAAAGACGCCCGATCCATCTCATCGTAGCACTCCTTAAGCGCCACGCGTGCTTGTTTCTGCCCCATAAACTCGGCATACTCTGTTGGACTATAGGTGGTATTTACAATATTCTTCCGGCTAAATCGCAACCACAAGACGAAGCTTCCTGCTCCGAAGACAAAAGCAACAAAATACAAAACAAGCCACTGCAAAACCCCAGCTAAAATCAAACTCACCAAAAATAATAGCACTAGGCCAAGCACTGTAACCGGGAAATCCTTCTTTTTTCTCGTTTCCCGTTTCTCCATTTGTTGTTGCACTTGTTGAAATTTAGCAGAAGACCATAAATCGCCTTCTAAATCCTCACATTGCTTTTGTAGCTGATTTAGCTCATGTTTCCCCCATTCTAACTGCCGCTCTTGCTCCTCTAACGCTTTTTGATTTTGATCCGCTTCTTGTTCTAAAACCTCTAATCCACGCTCCACCGACACATCTAATTGCATTGCTAAGATATCCTCATCTTCCGGGATCACCTTCACCGCTTCGATCATGGCAAACTGGCTAGCTTCTTTCTGCTCCAAATAAACAAGCTCCTGCTGCAACTCCTTCTGACGCCGCTTCCATTCCTGAAAAAGTGGCCATGTTTCCAATATACCATCCACTTTCTCCGCATCAGTCTCGCTCCAAAAATCACTTGCTCGTTGCTTTTCCACCAGTTGTACCAAACGCTCTTGCCACTGAATGAGCTGCGCGTTTAACTCCTTCATCCGCCCCTCCAAATGCTCCAATCGAACGATCCCGTTCGCTGGAAACGTCAGATCTCCCAACTGTTCCATTTGCGTGCATAGAAAGTGCCATTCCGCATACACCGGCCAAACTTTAAGTAGCGATTCATCTATTTCCATTTCCGTCCGCAATCTTTGCCGCTCAGATTGATACTGCGTCATCGAAAGCCTTGCCGCTTCCAGCTCTTCCACAATAAGCAAATACTGCTGATTATTTCGCTTTCCATCCTGATACGTCGCAAAAGCCTGCTTTACTTTCACCAACTGCTGATTCAACTTCGGATTTTTCCCACTTGGCTTAAAAAGCTCATCCAGACGTTTCTGCAAGCGCTCCTCCGCCCGAATCAAAACATCTGATCCAATCGTTCCAGTTGCTAATAAATACCTTTCAAAATCCACTTCCTTCAAATTTTGCACATTTTGTAACCCATGAATATCAAACGAAAAAATAGATTGAAAACGCGATCGATCCATCCCACCTAGCAGTTTCTCCAAATCAGTCTCAGTGCCAATCGAACCATCCTCGTAATAAAGCGTCACATCTCCCGTAGCTTTGCCGCGTAATCGCTCTACCGTGATACGACCAAGTGTATCATCCTCTAATAATAGCTTGCCACCATACGAGCCTTTACTCTTTGGCTCCATCCGCGGTAAACTCTGCTGTTTAGTAGGAAAACCAAATAAAATACTATGAATGAACGCCATAATGGTCGATTTCCCAGCCTCATTTGGCCCAAAAAACAATTGAAAATCCTGCAAATTCGTTATCTTTTTATTTTCCCATCTACCATATCCTATAATTTCCAATTCAATAATCTTCATTTGAGGTCTCCCTTGAACTGTTCTAGCATATTCTCAAGCAAATCAGCGGATTCATCCACAAGCGCATCTCGCTCCAACTCATCCAAATCTTTTAAAAATCGATGCATTGTTCCATTGGCAAACAAGCTTGATGTCGCTTTATAAAACTCACTCTCCTGTTTCAAAGTCTCTTTTGCTAATTCCCACTCTGTCAAAAGCCCCGACGATTTCAACCAATCCGTATCCCGTTTTGCTTCCAGATAGCCAACACGCATTACCCAAACAAAGTTCGGCTCATCGATCCAAAGCTCCTGTAACATATCCAACCACTCGCCACTATCCATTCGCTGCTTCACATCACCACTGAGCGCTACTTCCGAACGCACAACAAGCGATAAAAGAACGGCTTTATCTGCTCTTGCTGACTCCTTTACTACCTGCATCAAAAGCTGAAACAACGCTGAAATATCCATCTCCGTCTCCACAACAACATCCTTCTCTTCCCAAATAATCGCTGCTGTATCAACAAACTTTAATTCTGCTCCTGTCTCACTCAGCGAAACAATCGTCACGCCTTTTTCCCCAGTTTCCTTGCGATGCCTCCCCTGAATATTTCCCGGGTAATAAATCATCGGTTTCTTCGTCAAAATCTGCCGTAAATGTATATGCCCCAACGCCCAGTAATCCATCTCCTGCATCTCATTCACACGAAAAGGCGCATACACATCTTGCGTAGGGTTTCCCGTCATCTCAGATCCATGCAACAACCCAATATGAAAATCCGCCTTCCCCTCACGCCTATACCTATCATAGATAGTCTCACGAATATGCCGTTCCCCATAACTAAACCCATACAAATTCACAACACTACCCGTTTCGCTCACAAAGCGATGCCACTCCAATTCCGTATCAAAAGCCGTTACATTAACCGGTAGTTGCAATCGATCTTGATACTTCGCCACATAGTCATGATTACCATGAATTAAATACACCGGAATACCCTTCCGATTCAATCGCTCCATCTCACGGTAAAACCGCGCCTGCGCTTTAATGCTCTGATCTTCCTCATCATATATATCACCAGCGATTATAACAAAATCAACCGCTTCCCTAATAGCCACATCTACAGCCTTCGTAAACGACACAAAAGTACTATCCTTTAACTGCCTAAAAACCGCATCTGGCAAGTGTTTCAAGCCTAAAAATGGGCTATCTAAATGCAAATCCGCCATATGTACAAATGTTACCTCTTTCATTGTAGCCCTCCTAAATTACGAATATACGTTCTATTATACCCTATAAACAACTGCTAACACAACGATATTCCATTACGAATAAAATTTTTCCAAAAAGGCTCCCCATTAGCCGAAAAACATGCTATTCTTAACATAACACACCACAGGAGGGAATAAAAATGAGTAATTGGCACCGCAGCTTTGGCGTATACGGCATTGCAGAAGAAAATGGAAAACTATTAATGATATTGCGTGAAAGTGATCCATATAAACAAAAGTGGGATTTACCTGGGGGCAAGCTAAACGATGACGAAACACTAATGGATTGCCTCAAACGAAATATTGCCGAAATTGGCGGAAAGCCCGATATCACTGCCAATTTTGGCGTTTACGATTTCCTTGTTGGCTATCCATTTCTTGATAAACGTATTTTGCAACACATCACTGCGCTTTTCTATATGCAAGTAGATTTTTCAGCCGAGAAAGCTGTTCCACTAATTTTCCAAACAGAGACAGCCGCAACTCTCAACTACAAATGGGTTCCAATGGAGCTTCTCACAGATAAAAACGCTACACCCGCCGCATTAAAAGCTGTCCAGATTCTTCAAAGTAAATAGAGCTCGAAATCAAAAGGAAAAGAAGCATCGTACGAAACCATTATATACTTGGCCTGTACGATGCTTCCCTTTTTGATATTATTTTTCTTTTACGTCATATAACTCTTGTAACGGAGTCATGATAATGCGGTTTAAATCATTAATAATTAAGCTCATCGCTTGCTCTTTTTCCATTAAGTTCGTGATTGCTGCATTGCTTTGCACTTCCTCAGCCACTTCTTGCGCTAAGTTAATCGTGTCATCATCTATTTCTTGACCTGACATTTGTTTTTCTTGAATCGTCACCTGAACTTCACGGAAACGGTCAAACTTCACTTTCGCTTCAGCATCCGCATTCACATCCGCATAAGCTTGTTTTAAATTCGAGAATTGTTCCGTTTCACGAATGCCTCGCTCTAAATCGTTTGCAATGTCATAAATATTGATAGTCATGTAATGTTCCTCCATATATACGAAATTTTCTTCCTTCCCACTATATCAAATTTCGCAGGTAAGGGCAAAGGTTAAAACCAAATAGCAATAACTCCTTGAAGTATTCCAATGAAACCTCCCAAAAATCCTCCCAAATAGGTAATCATTTTCAATTCTTTTCCTGAAATATCAAGTACGATTTGCTCCATCTCTGCAAGTGAAAAAGCTTCAATCTGATGTTGCACCATCTTGCCGATCTCAAGCCTTCTCATCACATCCGCACTATGTTCTCGCGCAAACTGCAGCACCGCATCCACTAGGAACGGTACGACTTTATCCAAAATCTCCTGCTCATACGGTCGAATCCACTCCTGAACCGGCGTATCCATCCATTTCTCCAATTGGACAGTCCGCATAATTTCAGCAACAAGCTGCTCCGAAAACTTCTCCTGTTTCGAAACTGGTATCACATCTATCAACGCTCGTCCCGAAAATTGTTGCCATTCTGATATAATCAAAGCTTCCAAAACGCCTTCTGTCTCAGGCTTTCCGATAAATTTCACAACCTCTTTTTGCATTCGCGTCACAAAAGTGTCGTTGTTCAAAAATAACCCGACCATACCGCCAACTTTGCCATGCTCCGCCAATATTCGCTCGATCATCGCTTTTATTTGCAATTTCCCAGCATCACTCGCTGTAAATAAACCGATTTTCTGTAGTGTTTGTGTCGTGATCGCCGGTATTTTCCGAGCCAACTCTTGCTGTACCACATCCGGCAACACCACCTGCACTGATTGTTCATTACGCTTAACGAAAAACTGATCTAGCTGTCCCTTCAAAAATACCTCTATTCGCACATGTGCAGTATCACCAAAATCCGTCATATCCCACTGAGCTAATAATTCATTAGGCGTTGTTGCCACTCGTAATTTCTCCAGAACCAGCTCATTTGTTGTAACGATTAGCTCCGCGCGTAGCGTTTCCTCAGAAAGCTTTTCTTGCACAGCCTCATTCGTTAACAAATGCTCTGCAACAACCTCACCGATTTTCACAGCCAGCTCCTCGCGCCTTTTTGGAATCACACCAGGCGTAAACGGAACCCGCCATTTTCCAATATATTTTGCCTCAAACGGTCTAAAAAGCATCCGAATAGCAATAAAATTCGTTGCAGCACCAATAAATGCCCCAACAATCACCATAAATAAAATTGTCATCCAAGCGTTCAAAATAGCGTCACCCTCTAATCTCTATGTCGTGTTATCATCTTACGGCATTTATACCTCCGATACAATGGTTTCGCTCTAATTTCAGCCTAAAGTATGACCGTTTTCCCCATCATCTATGTTCGTCATCGCAAGCGGATCAATCCAAACTTCAAACTGCTCTGCCGTCACAAACCCCGACTGTATCGCGGCTTCCTTTAAAGACAAGTCTTCAGCGAATGCCGTCTTCGCAATTTTTGCTGCTTTTTCATAACCAATATGTGGATTAAGCGCGGTTACAAGCATCAAGGAGCGATCCACCAGGCTCTGCATCGCCTCTTCATTCGCTTCCAACCCTTCCAAACAATGCACTCTAAACGAACGCATCCCGTCTGCCAACAAGCGTACAGACTGTAAAAAATTATAAATTATGACCGGCTTATACACATTAAGCTCAAAATTCCCTTGACTTGCCGCCACATTAATCGTCGTATCATTTCCCATTACTTGTGCCGCAACCATTGTCAGCGCCTCACATTGCGTTGGATTCACCTTCCCAGGCATGATTGAACTTCCGGGCTCATTCGCTGGAATCTGTAGTTCACCAATACCGCTTCGTGGCCCACTCGCAAGAAATCTCACATCATTTGCGATCTTCATCAAATCTGACGCCAATGCCCGCAATGCTCCGTGGACAAAATTAAGCTCACTATGACTCGTCAAAGCATAAAACTTATTAGCCGCCGACCGAAACGGATATCCCGTATCGATTTCCAAATGCTTGGCTACCCGTTCTCCAAAATCAGCTGTCGCATTGAGTCCCGTACCAACAGCCGTGCCACCAATAGCAAGCTCCAATAAATGATCCATACTCTGCACAATGAAAGTTTGCGCATGCGAAATCATGCTTTCCCAACCGCTGATTTCCTGACCGAGCGTAAGCGGTGTTGCATCTTGCAAATGAGTTCGGCCAATTTTGACCATCCGCCAATATTTTTCCTTCTTCACGACTAATACCTCACGCATTGCCTCTAGCTCCGGTAGCAAGTGCTCCACTAGCGCTGAATAAGCCGCAATATGCATCGCCGTCGGAAACGTATCATTCGAGCTTTGTGACATATTCACATCATCATTCGGATGCACCGAATCACCCGCTACATGTGCCACAACCTCGTTTATATTCATATTGGACTGCGTTCCACTGCCCGTTTGCCAAACCACAAGTGGAAAATGCCCATCCAGTTCATGAGCAACGATCCGATCACAAACAGCCACAATCGCCGCTGCCTTCTCCGTGCTTAGTTTTCCAAGATCCGCATTACTCTTTGCTGCCGCCTTCTTCAACTGCGCAAAAGCCTTCACAACCTCACTTGGCATCTTTTCCTCACCAATTTTAAAATTCTGTCTACTGCGCTCCGTTTGCGCTCCCCAGAACTTATCCCCAGCAACCGCTATCTCTCCAATCGTATCGCGTTCAATTCTCTCCATACTCATTCTCCCCCTATTGACTTGCGTGTTTAATTCTATCCTAGCAACAAATCAATAGTAACGCAATACCTTAACACTGTTTCAATCAACTACTTCCAAGCGTACTAAAAAACCTACAGAAAAAGTGCCGTTCTCAGCGCTTATTCTGTAGGTTTTTTCATTATCTCCCAAATGAATCTAAAATATTATTGAATCCATCCGCGATTTGGCCACCAATTTCTTTTGCTTTATCGGCGCCTTTCTTAATCGTTTCGCCAGCACCTTTTGCAGAGTCTTTAATTGAACCCCAGAAATCGCCAGCTTGTTCTGTGACTGCATTCTCTTCGTTCTTCTGCTCCGTTTTAGCAGAGGCACTCTTCGTTCCAAAGTCTACTGGCTTCTGATACTTCAAGCCACTCTTCATCACATAATGCGCAAGCGAGGCTACACCATCTGAACTCGTTGTTTTTAAATAATGTGCTTCGTCTGTTTTATCAAAACCAATCCAGACAGAGCCAACTAGTTCTGGTGTATAACCAACAAACCATTGATCTTTCGTGCCATCTGTTGTGAATGGTACTTGTGTCGAGCCTGTTTTTCCAGCCATTTCATAGCCAGATACACCAGCATTCTCACCAGTACCACCATTATTAATAACATCGATCAGCATCGAAGTCATATCTGTCGAAACCTTCTTCGAGATGATCTGTTTTGTTGATGATTCATTTTCGTAAACTACTTTCCCAGTTGGATCAACAATTTTGCGAATGATGTGGGATTCTGGTTTCGCACCGTCGTTCGCAAAGGTCGCATACGCCGTCGCAAGTTCAACTGGTGATACACCTTTGCTCAGTCCACCGAGCGTTAAACCTAGATACTCATCTTCTTTCGTCAATTGAATACCGAAACGTTTGACCGAATCGACACCTTTTTGCAAGCCAATCTTATCAAGTAGCCATACTGCTGGGGCGTTAATCGACTTCGCGACTGCCGTATACATAGGCACTTCCCCGCGGTATACACCACCAACGTTTGTAGGCGTATATTTACCATATGTTGTCTTCTTATCTTGTAACATGTCATCCACTTTCCAACCTTCTTCAAGCGCTGGAACATAGGTTGCCAGAGGTTTCATCGTAGAACCTGGTTGAGCTTTCATCTGTGTCGCACGGTTAAAGCCACGGAAAACGTGTTTTCCACGACCACCAACAAGTGCACGGACGCCTCCAGTTGCTGGATCCATCAACACCGCGCCACCTTGTACAAGCGTGCCATCAGGTGCATTGGACGGAAACAGACTGTCATTCTCAAACGTACTTTCAAGCG
This sequence comes from Listeria grandensis, assembly GCF_014322885.1. NCBI lineage: Bacteria > Bacillati > Bacillota > Bacilli > Caryophanales > Listeriaceae > Listeria > Listeria grandensis. The sequence goes on from NZ_JAASUG010000014.1 coordinate 10,698, forward strand.
CTGCCTGGTAGTTCTGATCCAGTTCCGTATAGATTTGATATCCCTGTTTCATGATATCATCTTGCGTTAAATCGGTTTCCTTCAAAGCCTCATTGATGACCGCATCGGTATACCAAGGGTAGTGATAGTTATCCGGATCGTTTGATTTATCCGTCAGAACTAGCTTCGTCGCCTGATATTCCTTCATCTGGTCTTTCGTAATCTTACCATTTGTGTACATCGCACCAAGCACGATATTGCGTCTATTCACAGCTTTATCTGCGTGCGTATACGGATCGTAGGCCGATGGAGCTTGTAAAAGGCCTGCAATAGTTGCCGCTTGTGGTATCGTCAAATCAGAAGCGCTCGTCCCAAAATACTTCTTCGCCGCATTCTCCACACCCCACTCATTATTTCCGAAGTAGGACGTATTCAAATACATCTCCAAAATTTCATGTTTCGAGTAAGTCCTCTCGATCTCACGCGCCATAAACAATTCTTTGGCTTTCCGCGTAAACGTCTGATCTTGTGTCAGAAGCGCATTCTTTGCTACCTGTTGAGTGATTGTACTACCGCCACCCGTGATGCTTCCGGTCGTGGCAAGTCCCCAAACCGATCGGAAAATACCTTTCATATCGAAACCACCATGTTCATAAAAACGTTTATCTTCAATTGAAATAACAGCATTTTGTAGATTCGGAGAAATATCCTTAATGCTCACAAAAGTAGCATCTGACGCGGAAAGTTCACCCGCTTTATCATTATCCTTATCATAAATGACTGTTGTCGTTTCAAGTCCCTTTTTTAAAGCATCGATATCTGCTGACTTGGCCATAATGACCAGTGATACGATAAAAATCAGTATGCACGTCAAGCCGATAAGTGTTATAAATTTCCCGATATGCTTATTCTTCCAAAAACGGCGGAATTTACTCCAACCGATCCCCAACCACTTCTTTAGAAATAAAAAGAAGCTTTTTAAATAGGTCAAGATAGTTTTGTTCTCATTATTCACGCATATCTCCTAGCTTTCTTCATTAGTATTTGTTAGTTATACTCAGCTGTATACTATCCATTTTACGGCAAAAGACGGATTTTCACCACCAACTTTAGACCGATTTTCGTCACCATTTTCTAATTATACACAATTTCGTAACAATATTTACACTTTTTTAATTTTATTTTCAAAATGAGGTTTTTCTCTATGGAGATGGGGTATTTACTTACTGTTAACGGGAAAGGCCAAACGAGAAAAACCATATATTGCATCACCGCCATCTCATTAAGAACGGCGTTATTACATGCTTTCATTTAGACAGATAAAATAACGCGAGCACTGTGCATTTTTTCAGTCTAACAAAGCAAGAAAGGATCTGGAGTATGAAGAAAACACTCATTTATTTTTTGTCCCCAAGGCACATTCGCAGTTCGATGGCCGAGGCTTGGGCTCAAAAACTGGCCATCAATGACGCCCACTTTGTTAGCGGTGCTTGGTGTGCTACAAAAACATCACCATTTGTCGCCGATGCACTTCATGAATACGCGATGGAACCACCAGCGTCAATGCCTGTCACTCCGAATCAAAAATTATTAAAAGAGGCTGATTTAATCGTTACCATCTACGATTCTGCGTCCGAACTCGCTCCTGGGTTCCCCGCTGAATTGGAGGAAAAAATTGTTTACTGGGATATTAAAGATCCTGAACAAACCACAGATGAACCAGACAAGTGGGCGTATTATCAAGAAGTCTGTGATAACATCGCCACCTCTGTCAAAGGATTGGAAAAAGTATTCTTATAAAAATCTTTACGTCTCACTAGCAGTCCGTATATACTATACGCATTGTTAGCGAGATTTTTATTAGTTACAAAAATTAGTGGGGTGAGGCAACATGGATAACTATGAAGATTTAAAACGAGGCGAACGCGGAGCTTGGCTCAGCATTATTGTCTATATTTTATTGGCCACTCTGAAAATCGTGATTGGCTCATTGGGCAACTCCGACGCCTTGCAAGCCGATGGTTTAAATAATACAACGGATATCATCGCATCTGTAGCACTACTTATCGGCCTTAAAATTTCGCGAATTCCGCCTGATGAAGATCATCTTTACGGTCATCGTCGCACCGAAACCATCAGTTCTCTGCTAGCTTCTTTTATCATGTTCCTTGTCGGGATTGAAGTTATTTGGCGATCCTTCCTCGCTTTTTTGCATCAAGAATTCGCAACACCATCCACGTTGACCGCGATTGTCGCACTTTTTTCCGGCATCGTGATGTACATCGTTTACTTAATCAACAACAATCTCGCCAAGAAAGTTGATAGTCTAGCCGTCAAAGCTGCTGCCTACGATAATCGGTCGGACGCTTATGTAAGTTTTGGTACTTTTATCGGAATTAGTGGGGCAATCATCGGAATTACTTGGCTCGATAATGTCACCGCATTCCTCGTCGGCCTTCTCATTATTTACACCGCTTGGAAAATTTTCTATGACGCGGCGCACACGCTCACAGACGGTTTTGATATTAGAAAAATTGAAGCGATTCATACCATCATTGCCGATGTCCCACAAGTCCATGAAATCAGGGATATCAAGGCTCGGATGAATGGCAATCGAATTTGGATTGATGCTACGATTACCGTTAAGGCTGACTTAAACGTTGCCCAGAGCCATGCGATTACAGAAAAGATTGAAACAGCCATCCGCGCCGCCTATCCAAATGCTTATACACTTGTCCACATCGAACCCTATTTCGATTCCGATGACAAAGTAAATTCAGACCAATAAATCACGATGGGCCAATTTTGAATCTTGTTTTATTGACACGTTTGACTTATAATTTAGATTAAGTATATTTTTTGCAGTCGTTGGGAGGGAAAAAACACAGTGGGGCAGACAAACTAAGAAACGATATGGAACTAAATAATAGATGTAAACCGTTGCTGTCCTTGTGTTTCCTTACCGAGTGAATATCCTCTGGAACAGACACAAACGCAACATAAACTTTAGAAACCATAGGAGGTGTTCGCCATTTCTGGTGCTTTATCAGAGATGGCCAATCATTGATATTAACCACTAAATTTTTAATTATTGCTTTACTTATCGCCATTTCTGCCTTTTTCGTTGCAACCGAGTTTGCGATCGTAAAAATGCGTCCAAGCCGTTTAGACCAGCTGATATCAGAAGGAAATAAACGTGCCCATTTGGCAAAGCATATTTATAGTCACATGAACGCGTATCTTTCCGCCTGTCAATTGGGTATCACGATCAGCTCACTTGGACTAGGTTGGTTGGGGGAATCGACCGTCGAAGCCGCTCTTCATCCACTCTTTGTACTGTTTGAATTGCCGAGCTCGATCACATCTGTACTCTCTTTCGCCATCGCCTTTATCTTGATTACGTTTTTACACGTAGTTGTTGGTGAACTTGTTCCAAAAACACTCGCGATCGACAAGACAGAAGCCGTGGCCCTATCCGTAGCGCGTCCACTGCACATTTTTTACAAAGTGATGTTCCCATTCATCTGGCTTTTAAATGAATCTGCGGTTGTCATTGCCAAAATGTTTGGCTTAGAAACAGCGACCGATCATGAAATTGCCCATACAGAAGAAGAGCTGCGAATTATCGTCGGCGAAAGTTATAAGAGCGGTGAAATTAACCAATCCGAGTTTAGTTATGTGAATAAGATTTTCGATTTTGATGAACGAATGGCAAAAGAAGTCATGATTCCGCGTACAGAAATCGTTACAGTAGCCACTGGCGGTACGATTGCTGACCTTTCGGATATCATGAAATATGAACGCTACACTCGTTATCCAGTTATCGAAGGCGATAAAGACCATATTATTGGCGTACTGAACTTAAAAGAAATCCTTTCCGCATATGTAGAGAACGGTTCCGATCCACTTTTTAGTATCGATCCTTATGTCAAACCAATTATTCGTGTTATTGAAACCATCCCGATTAAGGAATTGCTGATTCGGATGCAGCGTGAACGTTCGCATATCGCGATTCTGCTTGACGAATACGGCGGTACTTCTGGCCTTGTTACAGTCGAAGATATTGTAGAGGAAATTGTTGGTGATATTCGGGATGAATTCGATGCCGACGAAATCCCAGAAATCCGCAAAATTAAAGACGGACACTTCATTATCGACGCTAAAGTCTTGATTGACCAGGTGAATAACATGCTTGGCACAGATATTGAGGAAGAAGAAGTTGACACGATTGGCGGCTGGTTCTTAACACACAATTACGAAGTTGAAATCGGTGATGAAATTGAAAACAATGGCTATATCTTCCGCGTCAAAGAAGCTGAGCCACACCATATTTCTTACATCGAAGTTTTCAAAAAAGAGAAAAAGAAAACAGCAAGCGAAGAAGCGTAAAATAACCCCCGAGTCCGCCATACAGGATTCGGGGGTTATTTATTATTTAGATTTGGCAACAAGTTCTACTTTCATCCGGTCTGGACCTTCTGCAAAAACCGCATAATAATTCGGCCCTCCAGCGAAAGGATGGCGATCCTCATACAAAATCGGGATGCCCTGTGCCTTAAATCGCTCCGTCCATGTATCAACGTCGGCACGCGTCGCGACATGAAATGCCAGGTGACTAAGGCCTGTATGTCCCCGATGATAGCCGGCATCCACAAAACGTGCCTGCGTCTGGACAAATACTAAATACGTCTCGCCGTACATCCAACTAACGCCCATATCCCATTCTGAATAAAGCGAATAACCAAGCCATTCCAGCAAATCATCCCAAAAAATACGTGCTTTTTTCAAATCCGAAACATTGATTTCTACATGATGCAACATCTCACTACTCCTCCTTTTTAAAAATGTTTCAGTGCCTCCTTGCGACTTAGCGTTGCCAAATCATGCGACTCCACAAAAGAAAGAACCGCATCCGGCTCAAATTTAGCATACTGTCGCAAAGCCCAGCCAATCGCTTTTTGAATAAAGAATTCCTCAGACTCCAGCCACTTCTCACAATTAGCGAACAACAAAGCCGCATCCGTTTTGTCCTTATACTTCAACTGAAACAAGATCGCCGTGCGTGCCAGCCATATATTTTCGCCATCGATCCATTTGGTATTATACGCCTCGATCAATTCTGGATACACCTGAAAATGCCCACCGACAAGCGTTCCTGCAAGCAAATCAACTGTATCCCACCACGAATCCGTCACGACCAACTGCTCATAAAAATCAATGGATTCACGCGACTGCTTCTTCACATCCTTCACCAAAATATCAATCGCGATATATCGAAACTCACGTTCAGGCTGTTCATATAACACCTTCGCCACAGCCAATGAATCCCGCGGCTTGCCCTGCTCAGCAACAAATTCCCGATAAACTGCGCGTCGCAACGGACTTCGTAATCCTAAAAAAACAAATTGATTTCGCATATACTGCTCCATCGCAATTTTTTCCTCCGGCAAGGCTCGGCTCCTCAAAAATGCTATCAATTTTTCTGTATAACTATCCATGATTCTCTCCTTTTTTGCTCTTACTACGAAAACATGGCACGCTCTTTTTCCATGCTCGCTATCATGAAATCTACATCATCCGGATCGGGACCAACACGCTTACCAGTTTCCAATTGACCAATTCGCTTCATGTCCTCCGAGTCCAATTTAAAATCAAATAACTGCGTATTTTCAAGTGTCCGTTTCGCGCTGATAGAACGAGACATCGTAATCGTATTCCGCTCCATATGCCACCGTAAAATTACTTGATCCACATGCACCCCGTGCTTCCTCGCAATTTCTCCAATCACAGGATTCTGGAATAGTGCACCCTTCGCGAGCGGCGACCAAGCTCCGTGAGCAATACCCTGCTCCGCCAAATAAGCGCGCAACTCATTCTGCGGCAATAGCGGATGTGTCTCCACTTGGTCAATTGCCGGCTTCACATTCGCTTTCACAAACAAATTCGCCAAATGGTGCTCCTTAAAGTTCGCTACACCAATTGCACGCACCATTTTTTCTTCATATAAACGCTCCATTGCCCGCCAGGTCTCCGTGTACATTTCCGTAAGCGGCCAATGAATTAAATACATATCTAAAAAGTCCACGCCCAAATTCTCCAGCGTGTGCTCAAACGCGGTCAATACCTTATCGTATCCTTGATCCCCGTTCCAAATTTTCGAACTAATAAAAAGATCATCCCGAGCGATATCACTGTGTCCGATTGCCTCCCCAACTAGCTTCTCGTTATTATAAACTGCACCTGTATCAAACGAGCGATAACCAAATTCAAGCGCTTTCTCAATTGCCCCAGTGACATGCTGCTGATCGGTTACTTGAAAGACGCCCATACCAAGATAAGGAATCATGGCACCATTATTTAAACGATAACGTGCTTGAAAGGAATTGACCATCGATAAAACCTCCTGCTTTTCGTAGTTTATATAATATCGCAACGCTTTTCTTTCATTAAATACTTAAAACCAGTATACAGAAATCCACCCCGCTTATCTACCAAAAAGCAACCGCCATAAAAACAAAATCGTGAACAAAAACACAATCTAGTCCTCCAAATTAAAACCTTCATAAAAGTTACCTTCCCCTAACTAAAAAAATATATAAAAGAGCCCTTCGTCACGAAAGCCGTCAAATAGCAAATGTAACCGATTTCAAGTAGTTTTTACCTATTTTAGCACAAAAAAAAGATACCTATTGGCGTCATCCTATGTTAGTATGAATATGTAGTAAATTTCTATCCTTGTAATGATTTTTTTATGTATATTTTTTGTAAACATCCGCTCACTGACATCAATGAAAGGTGAGTCCTATTATACTGGGAAAAATCACACAAAAAAGATCGGGGGAATTAAAAAATGGCTTTTAAAAACAAAAAGGACCGTTTTGCATCATTATTACATGACATGGCAGTAAACCTACGTGAGGGCGCCAATTATTTCGCTTCTTACGACATTGAAACTGGGGAAGATCTACATACTTTTTCGGAGAAGATGAAAGAATATGAAACACATGGTGATTCACTTGTCCACAAAATGATTTTAGAACTAAACGATGCCTTCATCACGCCAATCGAGCGCGAAGACATGTTAGAGCTAACAAACCGATTAGACGACGTAATGGACGGCTTTGAACAGATTGCCTTCACATTCGAGATCTGTCATATCAAACGATTTGACGATTATATGCAAAAATTCATCGATGCGATCGAAGCAAGTACTGTGGAAATTGAAAAAGCAGTAGACCTCGTATTCGACAAAAAATTAAAAGATGTACGCACATTAGCTATTAAAATAAAGAATTACGAATCGATTTGCGACGAAGTATACCGCGAGTCCTTGATTCAACTTTTCCAAAATGAAGAAAACCCAATCCGCTTAATTCGGATGAAAGAAGTGTATGAGAATTTTGAAGAAATCGCAGACAGTTGTCAAAGTGTAGCCAATACGCTTGAATCAATTGTTATGAAAAACGCGTAAGGGGCCGGCTAAATGGAAGGTATGTTATTTATAACGATTGTCATTGTTATTGCAGCACTAGCGTTTGACCTTATCAACGGATTTCATGACACGGCCAACGCGATTGCAACCAGTGTCTCAACGAAAGCATTAAAACCAAAGCATGCGATTATTCTCGCGGCAGTGATGAACTTTGTCGGTGCCATTTCCTTCACAGGGGTTGCCAAGACAATTACAAAAGACATTGTCGATCCATTCTCCTTACCACATGGCGATCTTGTTATTCTCGCAGCGCTTATATCCGCAATTACCTGGAACTTACTCACCTGGTACTTCGGTATCCCGAGTAGTTCCTCCCATGCTTTGATCGGGTCTATTGCTGGTGGTGCTATTGCGGCGGCAGGATTCGGTGCACTCGAATATAAAGGCTTCTTGACCATCATCATCGGTCTTATCGTGTCTCCATTCCTAGCATTTGGAGTTGGTTTCCTAATCTATAGCCTATTCAAGATGTTCTTAAAGAATTTAAACCTAACATCAACAAATCGTCGTTTCCGCTACATTCAAGTCGGAACTGCGGCACTCCAATCCTACACACACGGTACCAATGACGCTCAAAAATCAATGGGTATCATCACACTCGCTTTGATCGCAAACGGTTTTCAACATACCGACGACGTTCAACTTTGGGTACAAGTATCCTGTGCGATCGCAATGGCCGTTGGTACATCGATCGGTGGTTGGAAAATCATCAAAACAGTTGGTGGTAAGATCATGAAAATCAAACCAGTAAGTGGCGTTGCGGCAGATCTAAGTTCCGTATTCATCATTTTTGGTGCAACATTCATTCATCTACCAGTCAGCACAACACACGTTATCAGCTCCTCTATTCTTGGTGTTGGAACAGCTCACCGTGTGAAAGGTGTTAAATGGGATACAGCACAGCGCATGATCATCACTTGGATCATCACATTACCAATCTCAGCCGCACTTGCTGCAGCTGTCTACTATGTCCTACGTTTCTTTTTAGTATAATACTTCAAAACTCGTTTCTAAAATATAGAAGCGAGTTTTTTTATGTTTCCCCTACTAAATAAAGGGAAAAGGTATATATACAACAAATAGGTTAAGTTAGGAGACGATTTTATGCCAAGCTTTCACTTTCAAAAACCTTTAGTCATCCGAAAAAATAATCCAATCGAAGTAAAAAATGAAAAAGAAGAAATCATCGGAAATATTGAAAAAATCTCATCACGTATTTCATTTCAAAATAACCATCCACTATATAGCTATTCTAACGACACCACTCAAAAAGAATTGGCGACACTGACCATCGAAATTGGTTGGCTTGGAGAAGACGGTTCTTCCGTCGTCTACCACAACCTCGACCCAAGTTTTGATATTTCCTTCAAAGAAATCCCAAGTAGCGATCACCATCTGCATATTCGAGCCAACCAAAAAGATCACCGTATTGATATCATTCAAACAGAAACAAAAAGCATCGTCAAAATTTTAATAAACCATACCGATATCAGCCACATTTCCATCGATAAATCCATGTCTGGTAGCGCTGTTTTAATTGAATACCGAGAAGACAGCCCACTTCCGCCCGCCTTCTTTTTGTTGTCCTTTTTTATTATCAAATTAATAAAAGAGGAGTTCTAGAATTTAAGCCCATCTCTGTTCCTTCAAACAAGAGGGAGCAGTTTTTTATTGCCTTTTTGATCAAATCGCGTATACTATTGATTATTATCGAATATTCCATTACGAGGGGCTGTGGCCATATGCGTTCCAATAAAACACCGCAAGGAAGCCTATCTGAACTTTCTAGAGGAATGGGTTGGAAAGGCGCCGGTATTGTACTTCTTATTTTAATAGTTACCATCGTTGTACTGGCTTGTCTCTAGTCCAAAAAAGATGCTGCTATTAAATCAAGCGATTAATAGCAACATCTTTTTTTAATTGGTGTAGAAATCCATCGAAACTGGTGACACACCTCGAAACGGGGTTTTCCCCTCCATTTTGTCAACGATGGCTTGGAGCACTTCGTCTGTTGGGCTGTAGCCATTAATAATTGTCATCACATCTGCAAAATCATACTCGTGATACGGGTTCGCCACTGAGATTAGCATTGTCGGGATTTCGTGAATAAACCATGGTGCGTCAAATCCGGCTAGCGACTTGAACTCCACGCGCAAATTCGTCTGATTCGACATCGTATCCTTCTTTACAAAATAAATAATCAGATCATACTTACTCGTGAACTCCGCAATACTTTCCTTCACCGACTCCATCATGACCTTAATCTGCGAATGATCGATAAAACTCACCTGATATCCCCGCCCTGTCAAAATTTCTCCAAACGCCTCATGGGATTTTTTCTTCCGCTTCTGAAATTTCAATGCAAGTTTCATAATTCCCGACGCGCCCTGCTCTAAAATATCGAAAACATCGAGTTCGTTGCCCAGTGAGATAATTCCAATTTTCTGCTGTTCACTTGAATGAATCGGCAAGAGTTGCTGCGTATCCTTGACCAGCGTGACACCTTCATCCGCGACTTTTTTCGCCAATTGTTTCGAGGTTATCGCTGAATCAAGCGTTGTTTCCCGCTCCAGCCGAGCATCCAAATGTAACCGCGCCTTGAGCCCTAAAATCCGCTGCATCGCGTCATCCAAACGTTCCTCCGTAATAATCCCCTCGCGGAAACCAGCCATCATAAACTGGTAATCCTCCTCTAAATTCTTCGTAAACAAGAACATATCATTTCCCGCCGCGATCGCCCTTGGCAACAAATCTCGCCGCTTTCCTTGCGATCCAAAACCGACCATCAAAGACGCATCTGTCATCACTAAGCCATTAAAGTCCAAGCCTCCGCGCAATAAATCTTGAATCAAAGCTGGATTTAAACTCGCAGGCACGTCCCGAAGCCCCACTTCCTTATCTTCTTGAAAATAATCCGGCAACGAAATATGGCCCACCATCACGCCCGTCGCACCATTATCAATGTTATCCCGGTGCACTTTTCCAAAAGTCCGCATCCATTCAGGAAACGGCAAACTGTTCACACTTTTAACAACATGATGGTCGCGTCCGTCCACACCATCTCCAGGAAAATGCTTAATTGTTACCGCGCCTCCCGCTTCTTGTACCCCCCTCACATACGCCTGGCCCATCGCCGAAACCAACTCCGGATTGTCACCAAACGAGCGGATATTCGTAATCGGATTTTCCCAATTATAGTTAATATCAATAATCGGTGCAAAAGACATGCTCGCACCAGCCAGCGCCGCCTCACCCATACAAAACTTCCCGAATTCATAAGCGTTATCCACGTTTCCCGTCGCCGCAATCAACATCTCATGCCCGATATTCGTATTCTCTTCTATCAAGCCATTCGAGCCCGTCTCCAAATTAGCCGCTAAAAATGGTGGAATTTTCGAATGCGTCATCAAGTAGGTGTTCACTTTTCTGACGTCAGCTTCCTTCAATGGACGCAACATGACGCCACCCGCTTCAAATTCTGCAACTTCTTGTAACGTCTTATCCTTCGCGTCTCCTGCCGCAATCACAAACAACTGTCGAATCTTCTCTTCCAAACTCATCGTCGTTATCGTATTCGCCACCCATTTCAACTGCGCCGCGTCTAAGTAAAATGGTTTTTTCGTCAAATCCACCGTCATACTTCCTTCACTCCTTTCCTAGCATCCAAATCCCGCATGATTTGCGGATACAGCTTATCCACCTTATTAAAGGAAAGCACAATCGCCACAATCAAACAAATCATCCCTGGAATCCACAAATTGATCCACACAATCATCGATGATACCGCTTCTGGCTGTGTTGCTAACGTCCCATTATAATGCACCAGTGCTAGCAACCAACCCACGAGCGCCGCACCAACGCCACCACCAATTTTCGTACCAACGCTCGCCGCTGAGTAGGTCAAGCCCTCTATCCGCTTCTTCGTTTTCCATTCCCCATACTCGATCGTATCCGCAATCATTGCAAAAAATCCAGCTGTCCCGATGCCTAAAAAAGCCCCGTTCAGGACTAAAAATCCATAAAACAGCACCAAGTCATCTGGGGATTGGAAAATAAAATAAAATAAAACGCTACCGTTGCCACAAACATAATCAAATTCCCAAATACCGTCGTCTTAATTTTGCCGAATCGTCTAAATAAAAGCGTCGCAACACCCATACCAATCAGCATTCCTGGCATCATCATGACATTTAAAATACCGACCAAGCTCTCATCACCAAAATAGTATTTTGCCATATAAATATTGGACGTCATCTTCAAGCCAGAGAACGTAAACACTAGAATCCCTACAAGCAACATAATCAGCCACGGCTTATTTTTCAGTAGCGCAACGAATCCCTCTTTAAAAGGCGTCACCTTGTCCTCTTGCGTCAAACCCACATGCTCTTCGGTTCCTTTAAAAGTCACTAAAAGACTTGCCGCTGCGACCAAACCAATGATCAAAAATGTCCACGTATAGCCGACAACCTCAATCAACATCGGCGCAATAATCGCCACTAACATTGAGCCAATCAACGCCCCAATTCCCCGAAATACGCCCAACGAACCGCGTTCCACCTGATCATCCGTCATCTTCACCGACAAAACGCCATACGGAATATTAATCGCCGTATAAATCACCATCGTCACATTATACGACACAAATGCAAAAATAATATCCGCGATTCCGTTCGTTCCCGGCGTCCAAAACGTAATCATCGCCGAAAAAGCAAATGGAAGCGCTAACCATAATAAATACGGCCGAGCCTTTCCATATTTGGATTTCGTCTTATCCACCAAATTACCGAACACGACATCAATCACACCGTCAAAAATGCGCGAAATCAGTAGAATCGTCCCAGCCACAGCCGCACTAATTCCCGCGTAATCCGTCCAATAAAACAAAATAAAGATCGATATCCCTTGATACACTAGATTGGATGCAAAGTCTCCCATACCATACGATAGCTTCTCTTTCATCGACAACTTGCGACGCTTCATCAATTCCCCCACGTACATAGCAAAAACCCCCTCGCTTTTTAGAAACCGCTTTCAAACACTATGTTACGCGTGTCCGAAAAAAAGAACAATGTCATTATGCGGCGATAAAAGCGAAAGGACTATCAAATTCCTATCGATGTTTTTTACGATACGCATTCGGTGTCATCTCATATTTCGCATGAAACAACTGATAAAAAAACTGCAAATTATTATAGCCCACTTCACTAGCGATTTTGTTAATAGGCAAAGTCGTTGCAGTAAGAAGTTCCGCCGCCTTATTAAGACGAATAAACTGCAGAAACTGCGAATACGTCATGCCCGTTATTTCTCGGATCAGTTTACTGAAATAATCCGCAGAATAATTAAACTTTCCAACGAGATCTTGCAATTTAATATCCCGATAATTCACCTCGATGTATTTTTCAATCTCATGATAGAGCAACTGACGGTATCCTTTTTGCTCTGATTTGATAAAATGATAATCGCACTCCATCGTCAACGTATTGAGAAGTCGCGAAAGTAGCCCCTTCATAATCAGAATATAACCAAAATCCTTCGCCGAAATTTCCTCAAACATCCGCAAAAGCACGTTCTCCATTTTCCGCTTATTCGTGCGTGGCGTGAATTTGATATACTCACTTCTCGTCTTCTCCTCAACCAACGCCATTTTCAAAAATTTCACCATGCTGATCTCATTCACATTACTAATCACCGTCTCATCCAGCATCCGCTGCGAAATCCCCAGAAAAATAACCTTGCAATCCTTGTTTTGAATATAATCGGCATGAAGCGTATTACAATCCAGCATCAAAACCTCACCAGGATATAGCGTCACATCTTCCTTCTGCACTCGTAACCTAAACGTTCCCTCAACGACAAAGCATAATTCAATATGCCGATTCTTATGCATTGGCGTGATAAACTCCGTCTTGGCAAGCGCCCCCTCCTCGTACACGATCCCACCATATCCTTCAAAATCCGCTAAATCTGCGTGAAACGACTCCTCCAACTTCTCAAGAAAACTCATTTTAGAGTCAAATATCCCGTTTTCCACCGACCAACGCGTCAAATAAAGCTCATCATCAAAAGACAACTCCCCACCTTGCGTCAAATGCATCGTCGTCGGCATCTGCATCTTTTTCAAATCCTCCACACCAAGCGTATGAGGTCGCGCATCCAACTCATCAGAAAATAAATCACGAAGCGGCATATTCTCCCTCCTCACACAATCCTTCTACTTATTCCTCACCCATGCTTCCCAACATCTTAGCCAGTATCGCATCCGCATGACGCGCCTGCGTATCCGAATCATTATACACCTGAATAAAGCCTTCTATTCCCAAATTAGCAAACTCAATCTCATGCTCCGGCGTAAATAACTTCCCAATCTCCACTTCCAACACCAAAAAAAGGGCATCCAACTGGCGTAACGGCCGCACATCCCGCTCCTCTTCCATTCTTGTAGCAAATAGCTTTAATTCCCGCTGAACCAACTCATTTACAAGGCGCCGCTCCTGTCTTTGCAACATCGGCTCATCCGACTCTGCATCATAAGCCGCCTTATCCTTCGCAACAAAAAACTCCATGCATAAAATCGTTCCATCAAATATCCCTCTAGAATCATTCGGAAACTCTACTTCTTGCATAACAAGTTCATATTCTTTTTCCATCATAACCACACCTTTTCTTTATTTTTAATCTACGATATAATAATCTTGCCTTCAATATAACATGTTCGAGGTCTCCATACCAAATAAATTACAATACCTTAACAATAATATTCCATTGACAAAGAAAGCGCTTTTATGATAAATTTAGAGGAGTATATAGCCAAATTAAGTATTTGTTTAGTTATATATAAAATAGAAAAAAGGGAGATTTTTTTATGAAACAAAAATTTATTAAGATAATTAGTGCAACTCTTATTATTTCTTTAATTAGTCCATCATTTCCTATGATGGCGAATGCTACCGAAGACTTGCCTGTAGTAGTATTCGAAAATGATCAGATTTCAAATCAAAAAGAACTATATGAATTAGCTCAAAAGCAAGATACAGAAAACATTGATATGGTCCAAATTGCTGGGGAAGAAATACCTTTAGATTTAGTTGATACGGAGTCTGTCATACAAGCTAACAATAACGAAACCGAAAATTTAGAAATTTCTAAAGCAACTGAAATTCTCTTGGTTGATAAAACATCAGATGAAGATTATTCCGCGTATATGGCTTCAACAATCTTTGTAGAAGGTGATAGTTCATCTGATCTTTCCTCACAACTTGTTGCTCCTGATAATGCTCAACAAACTAATACTATTGATGATATTAAAATTGATAATACTAGTACTTACAAACAAATTGGGTCCAATTTAGTAGAAAATTTAAGTAAAAATCACAAAGCACTTCTTTTTCCAACTCTAGTTGCTAGTTGGACAGACAGCAAATCCTCTCAAAAGTACGATAGTGGTAGGAATGTTCTATTAACAATAAAAATTTACTATCACTATCAAAAAAAAAGCGGAGCTAATCACCTCGATATGAACTATGTAGAGTACTGGACAACACCTAAAGCTAAAGGCTCATCTGTCGGTTACAGAAAGTTAGAGTTTAAGCAAATGGGAATGTCAGGATATAAGAGTGGGTGGGTGTATAACACTCATGCCAGTTATCCCACATCTAATCATAAAACCGTGGATGTACCTGATGGCTGGCCGCCAGTTCTTACAGGGAACGCTTTTGTAGGGGCTAAGGTACAAGCAACTATATACGGTGCTAATAATAAGTCCTATCACGTCCAGACAACTACAATGTTACTAGATAATCTTGGAGTGAATAAAGGAAGAGGTTCTTGGTAATTTTACTATTATCTCCTATCCTAGGTGATAAAATAAATATCCATTTTTCGAAAGCACGCACCTATTTTTAGGGGCGTGTTTTATATATATCTAGATATATTTAATCCCCTCTATGTTTCTAGTAATAAAAAATATATTGCATAATTAATCAACTTGTTGTATTATTATAGATATCAATTATAGTTACTAATTCATATTCATCTTAAATGTTTATTCATAAAAATGCATAAATTCAGGGATGATATACATTACAAAGGAGTGTACCCATGATTAAAGGGAAGTTTTATCTTAAGTTACCCGCCATTTTTTTCATATTGATAATTATTTTTTCTAGCTTTTCCCCCGTCTTAGCCGCAGACAAAGACACATCACTGGCTGATGTTCAACAACGTGGAAAACTGATTGTTGGTTTATCCGCAGATTATCCACCTTATGAATTTCACAAAACTATAAAAGGTAAGGACACATATGTTGGCTTTGATATAAGTATCGCACAAAAAATTGCCGATGATATGGGTGTAGACTTAAGCATTAGTGAAATGGATTTTGATAGCTTACTACCTGCTCTTAAAACAAATAAAATCGATGTCATCATTTCTGGTATGTCTCCAACCCCAGAGCGTCTTAAAGAAGTAGACTTTTCTGATCCATACATGACGGTTCAACAAAAAGTTGTCATACGTAAAGAGGATAAAAGTAAGTTTCAATCTACAACTGATTTTCACGGTGCTAAAGTCGGTGCCCAAAAGCAATCCACTCAAGAAGCTTTGGCACAAGACGAACTCACAGGAGCAAAAGTAAAATCTTTATCCAAGGTAACCACACTTATGCTTGAGCTACAACAAAAAAAATTAGATGCTGTTGTACTAGAAGGACCTGTGGCCGATGCATATATCACACAATATGATGATTTAATGATTTCTGATGTCAACTTTGTTAATGGCACAAAACAGACGGCTATTGCGATGAATAAAGGAACGACATCACTCCAAAAAAGCATCAACACTTCTTTAAAAGAAATTAAAGATAAAGGTCTATTAAAACAATACCAAGAGGAAGCAAGCAAAGCTATGTTTAAAGAAGGTAATTTCTTCACACAATATGGTTCTTATTACTTGAAGGGTGCGCTATATACAATTGGCATTGCTGCTATTGGTGTATTTTTTGGTGCTATTATTGGTGCCTTAGTTGCTCTTATGAAATTATCTAAAACAAGATGGCTTCGTTGGCCTGCAAATTGTTATATAGAATTCTTACGTGGAACTCCGCTACTTGTTCAAATTTTCCTAGTGTATTTCGGAACAACCGCTGTATTTGCTGGACTTAATTTACCAGCGATTGTTGCCGGTTGTATCGCCCTATCGCTCAACAGTGCCGCCTATGTTGCTGAAATCATTCGTGCTGGAATCATGGCCGTTGATAAAGGACAAGAAGAAGCTGCGCGTAGCCTTGGCATGACGAAGAGTGCGAGTATGCGTTATATCATTTTGCCACAAGCGGTTAAGAACATCTTACCAGCGCTTGGCAATGAATTTATTACTGTTATTAAAGAATCTTCCATGGTATCGATTATCGGTATCGGGGAATTGATGTTTATGTCCGGAGTCGTTGCAGGAGCGAGTCTAAATGCATTCCTTCCATACGCAGTCGCAGCTGTGATTTACTTCATCCTAACGTTCGGTCTGTCCAGACTTCTAGGCGTTGCTGAAAGGAGAATGAGAACAAGTGATTAAAGTAACCAAACTACAAAAGCATTTCGATAAATTAGAAGTTTTAAAAGGACTTGATATAGAAGTAGCGCAAGGTGAGGTGGTCGTTGTCATCGGCCCCTCAGGATCAGGAAAAAGCACTTTCTTGCGTTGTTTAAACCTACTCGAACAACCAACTGGCGGCCTTATCGAATTCGAGGGCACGAACCTCACAGATAAAAACGTTAACATCAACGAATTGCGTCAACGAATGGGCATGGTTTTCCAAAGCTTCAACCTGTTTCCACATAAAACCGTGCTTGAAAATTTGACTCTGGCACCGCTAAAAGTAAAAGGCGAATCCGCCGAGACTGCAAAAAAACACGCCTTGTCTCTGCTTGATAAAGTAGGCCTCGCTGACAAAGCAAACAGCTATCCATCATCGCTATCCGGCGGACAAAAACAACGGGTTGCCATCGCACGTGCCTTAGCAATGAACCCTGACGTAATGCTCTTTGATGAACCAACGTCCGCGCTCGATCCAGAAATGGTCGGCGAGGTTCTTCAGGTGATGAAGAGCTTAGCCAAAGAAGGCATGACGATGGTCGTTGTAACACACGAAATGGGCTTTGCTAAAGAAGTAGCCGATCGTGTCATCTTCATGGACGGCGGTTATATCCAAGAAGAAGGTACGCCAGAACAACTCTTCGATAACCCGCAAAATGAAAGAACACAAAGTTTCCTCGGAAAAGTGTTATAATAAACAAAAAGTGGAATGCCAATTCGGTCGCATTCCACTTTTATCTACATATGGAGGTTTTTTAAAATGAATGCATCTCATTTAGCGAAAAAATATCAACAAGCACCCGTCAATATCCTATCTCAAATCACAACCATCGCGAAAACAACGCCCAATCTGATTGACTTTTCGATTGGCGATCCCGACCTGATTACCGACCAAGAAATTATCGAGGCATCCTTCCAAGACGTCAAAAACGGCCAAACCAAATATACCGAAGCATCCGGTGACATCGAACTACTCCAAGCGATTTCAGGATTTTACGACCGCACGTATGATTTGCAGTTTCCAACGAGCGAAATTCGCGCAACAGTCGGTGCCTGCCACGGTATGTACTTAGCACTCCAAGCCATCATGGATGCGGGCGACGAAGTCATCATCCACGAGCCCTACTTCACGCCTTACAAAGATCAAGTAATGGCAGCTGGAGGCATCCCCGTCTTCATTCCAACCTACGAAAAAGACGATTTTGCAATCAATCTAGATATTTTAAAAGCCGCGATCACCGACAAAACGAAGGCGCTGATTCTAAATTCACCGAACAACCCAACAGGCGCGGTGTTCTCCAAAGAAATCTTTGAAGAAATCGCCGCACTCGCCAAAGAACACAATTTCTACATCCTATCCGATGAAGTCTACGACGGCTTTAGTTTTTACGAGAAGTTCACCCCGATGGCAAGATACGCACCAGACCATACCATCACGCTCGGCAGCCTCTCGAAAAACTTTGCGATGACCGGCTGGCGGATTGGCTACATGGTTGCAGGTGAATATATTATCCAAGCCGTAAAAGCAATCAACGAAGGCATCACGTTCTCCGCCCCATCACCATCCCAGAGAGCCGCCATACACGCAATGAACCATGCCGAGAAGTTTATACCCGCCGTCACAAAAACCTTCCAAGAACGGCTAGAGTACGTCGGAAAACGCGTTGCAGAGATACCGTACCTATCCATTCATCCCATCAAAGGCACGATTTACGCCTTCATCAACATCAGCGGCTCCGGCATGACCTCCGTCCCGTTCTGCGAATACGTCTTAAAAGAAACCCAAGTGCTACTCATTCCAGGCCTAGCGTTTGGCGACACCGGAGACAATTACGTCCGCCTAGCCGCGACACAAAACTTAGAAGTATTAAAAGAAGCTTTTGATCGCTTAGCAAAACTAGAATTCTAAACAGAAATAGAAATAGAAATAAGACCATGGCACAAAGCCATGGTCTCACCTTTACACCAAATTATACTTCCATTGTTCATGCCCGTGCCACCAAACCTCAGCGGAGCGAGAGGGCCTTAGTTCCTAGGCAAAAGCGAGTACCGAAGCCTACGATTTGTACATTGACTGAAAACAGGGAGGAAGTCGTATCCCCGACCATGTAAGAAGTTATGCGAAACGTAGTGTACAAGAGCCCCGGAACAGAACTTTTAACAACGGAGATAAGCGTTTGTCGCTTCGCTGAAGAGCCATTAACCGATAGTAGGAGCCATGGATACTTGCCAATTCGTAATCATTCGGTGCATTTCTTCCTCCGTCAACACATTAAACGCGATAATCTGATCCACCGAAACCGTCAATCCCTTCGAAAAACGATTCACCCTTGATGCCGAAACACAGTTAATATACACATCTTTCAGGGCAACCACACTATGCGGAATCTCATCCGGAATATCGGTAATCCCAATAATATACCCAATGGCCGTCACAAATAAGACCGGCTCACCATGTGTCATTTGCTCGAATAACTCTACTTCTTTTATCGTATTTTCAATCATTTTCAATCACTCCTCATCATTTCCTTCTTTATTTACCCACTAAAAACGCATCCAAATCCACATCTTCAAATGAATCATAAACACTCGTACCTTCCGGGAACACAATGCCCTTCGTGACTTCATTTTTCACAACAATCACGTGAAGTCCTGCACCTACTGCTGACAAAGAACCATTCCGAGAATCTTCTACAGCAACAGCTTCCTCCGGTTTCACACCAAGTGCCTCTATTGCTTGACGATAAAGCGCCGGGTCAGGTTTGATAACCTCCACATCATCCGCCGTCTGAATCGTGTCAAAGTCCTCTAAGATACCAAACTTCTCTAAAATAGGATCTACCCAAGCCCGCGCTGAACTTGTCGCCAAGCCAATTTTGTAGCCATTATCCTTGGCATAATGAAACAATCGCATGAAACCCTCACGCATTTCCAATTTATCACGGCCATTATGCACTTGTAGATCTATGTATTTTTGAAAAGCCGCAGCGTCAAATTTGCCATTCGTTTGTTCCGCCATATATAGAAGTAACGGCTCATCCGTGCTCCCAACCACCTGCTCATAAACATTCATCGGCAACTCCATACCATAGTTCTCTTGCAGATATTTCTGTGTTTCGTCAAACCAAACCGCTTCCGTATCAATCATCGTGCCATCAAAATCAAAAACAAATGCTTTCATGATTTTCCTCCAACTCTCATATTTCAACACCTTCATTATACCATATGAAACCGTTTCATCCTTAAAAAGAATTAAATTCCCCAAAATAAGCTTGCATTTCATTCGAAAAACGAATATTATTGTAGATGTGATTTTAAAACGTTCGTAATAAGACGAGAAATCATCTTTTTAATTATAAAAGGGAGTGGAATTTTATGTTTCAACTAAAGGCTCATGGAACAGATGTCAAAACGGAGGTCATTTCAGGCTTTACAACATTTTTAACAATGGTCTATATCATTGTCGTAAACCCGGCTATCCTTTCAGCAGCAGGCGTTCCTTTTAACACAGTCTTCATGGCAACGATTATTTCGGCGGTCATCGGGACACTATGGATGGCACTATTCGCCAATTACCCCATCGCGATTGCGCCTGGACTCGGGATGAATGCCTATTTCGTCACCGTTGTCACTACGCAAAAATTAGACTACACCACAGCATTCACAGCGGTTTTCGTAGCGGGTATCATTTTCTTACTACTATCATTAACACCCTTTCGTGAAAAATTAATCACGGCAATCCCGCATACACTAAAAGCAGGTATCACAGCGGGGATTGGGCTTTTCATCGCCTTCCTAGGCTTCCGCATGACGGGAATCATCGTGAAAAGCGACTCCAATCTTGTGGGACTTGGTGATCTTCACTCACCAGAAGCATTGCTTGCCATCGCTGGACTCCTAATTACACTTATTTTCTTGGCGCTAAATGTCAAGGGGGCGCTCTTCATCGGGATGATCGCCACCGGAATCATCGCTTTTTTCACAGGCGAATTAAAATTCAATGGCTTTGTCAAAATGCCGTCGATGCCTGATCTTGTTATCACCAACCCAATTCACGCATTCGGTGATGTGATCTCATACAGCCTGTACGGTGTCGTTCTATCCTTCTTGCTAATCACGATTTTCGATACAACAGGAACGATGATCGGCGTCGCTAAAAAAGCCGGTCTGATGAAAGGCGAAAGCTTACCAAATGCAAAACATGCCCTACTCGCAGATGCAGTCGCAACCAGTGTCGGCTCCATGTTCGGTACAACACCAACAAGTGCGTATATCGAGTCATCCGCAGGTGTTGCAACAGGCGGACGTACCGGTTTAACAACATTAACCGTAGCAGGACTATTTATTGTCTCCGCCTTCTTCGCCCCACTCGTCGGTGCCGTTTCAGGTATTTCAGCAATCACCGCACCAGCCCTTATTATCGTTGGTAGCATGATGATTGGCGCCGTTAAAGAAATCGACTGGGACACACTTGACGAAGCCTTCCCTGCATTCCTAGTCATCCTTGCGATGCCACTAACATCAAGCATCGCAATCGGTCTTGCATTCGGCTTCATCTCCTACCCAATCCTAAAAATCTTCACAGGTAAATGGCGCGAACTCAACTGGTTCCTTATCGTCATCGCGATTCTATTCTTTATCTTAGTCGCATTCCTACCCCATTAACAACAAAAGCGATATTCCTATCTTGGGAGTATCGCTTTGCTAGTTCACCTGTTTCCCCAATTCGATGCAAAAATACTCACATTGAGCCCTCGTTTATTCACCATTCCGACAAACTCAAAACCTCGAAATCATGCTATACTAGTACATAACACCTTAGAAGGGAGGGCTTATCATGGGATTTTTAGAAGCATATAAATCATTTTGGAAAAACTATGTGAATTTCACTGGACGTTCTACACGCTCGGCTTATTGGTATGCGATTTTATGGAATGCTATTATTATTAGCATCTTTTACGTATTAATGCTAGTTTTCATCGTATTTACAGTGGCAACGTCTGCAACCAACGCCTCGGGGGACTTAGTGTTCCTCATGACATCTGGTTCCACATTGTTTATCTTGATACTACTATTTCTTTATGAATTAGCAACATTTATTCCAATGCTAGCTTTGAGCATTCGCCGTTTGCATGATTCCAATAAAAGTGGTTGGTTCATTTTACTCGGCTTGATTCCATTTGTAGGCAGTATTATTATAATCATTTTCATGTGCCTACCTAGCGAACTATCCATAGCAGACGATTTCGATTTTTAATACACAAGAGGACGCGAATCAATTTTCGTCCTTTTTGTTTGAAAAATTTATATATATAGCCATTTTATTAGACATTCGCCTTACATATCTGCTATAAAGGAAAGAGAGATTTGAATAGAAAAGAGTGAGCCATTTGTGGAAAGCATTTTTTAGTGGCATTGGAATTGCCGCGTTAGTTATCATTTTCAGCTTATTAACGACCGGATACAGCATGTCATCGCTATTCTCCTTCGTATTGATGGTCTTAATATTTGCATCAATTATCTGCTCCGCACTCGTCTCCATTGGCAGGTCACAAAATCCAAACCGAAAAATTCAAATGCGATGGAGCATCCTACTCGTCGTTACCGCGATTCCATCCTTCATTGGCTTTATCATAAGCTATTACTTCACGTAAAAACCAGGTAAAACAAAACACGTACTCCTAAACAATATTAGGAAATACGTGTTTTTGTTTTGTGTCCGAATATTATTTCTTAAAAGCTTCGATAAAAGCAGGTACATATTCTGGAAGATCTGGTGGGCGGCGGCTCGAGATAATATGGCCATCCGTCACAACAGCCTCATCATGCCAAATCGCGCCAGCATTCGTCATATCATCCTTAATTCCAGGCGTACTCGTCACATTCACACCATCTAAGATCCCCGCCGAAATAAGTACCCAACCAGCATGGCAGATCTGCCCAATCGGCTTCTTCTCTTTATCGAAATAACGAACGAAGTCCAACACCTTATCAAAGCGGCGCAATTTATCTGGTGACCAGCCACCCGGAACCAAAATACCGTCGTAATCTTCTACTTTAATATCCTCAAAACTAAAATCACTCGTTGCAGGAACACCATATTTCCCATGATATACCGTATCCGCCTTTTCTCCAACTAAGTGAACCTCGGCACCAGCCTCGCGAACTCGCAAAACAGGATACCACAATTCCAAATCCTCAAAATCCTCACTGATTAAAGCGATAACTTTCTTACCTTTCAATACCATCTCGTCGTCCTCCTTCGATCATTGCTACTTCCAAGTATAACAATAGAATTAGCAAGCTTGAAGTAATCTGCTTATTTAAAACAAAATACCGTCCTACAAAAAAAAGCCTAGTCAATAGACTAGGCACGCCATCATGTTCGAATGTTTATGCTTAACGGGATGAGGCACAAACGAAAACTACATGGCAAATGAGATGAATGAAAACAAATAATGGTTGTCGGTGCGAAATCATATGATAAACATAAATGCTTACC
The DNA here is from genome assembly GCF_014322885.1 of Listeria grandensis. NCBI lineage: Bacteria > Bacillati > Bacillota > Bacilli > Caryophanales > Listeriaceae > Listeria > Listeria grandensis. The sequence goes on from NZ_JAASUG010000014.1 coordinate 34,259, forward strand.
ATTTGGAAGATGGATACACCGAATTCCATTATAACCATGATAGGGTCTTATCCCCACAAAAATAAACAACACTTGTATACTTTTGTCAAAATAAGAACTTACACCATCTGCAAGGTATATATACATTCTACTTTTCTTCAGCAAAAAAAGCAAGGGAACAAATTGTGTAATTTTTGTGACTAAAATAACCGAAGTTTATAGAGTTTTATATGTAAAATCCTCCCCCAGTAGCCCAATAAAGGACTTTTCTAGCTAAAACATGGAATTTCACCTAAATTGAGGTACAAATCCCTGCTTCCTCGATGCGAACAGATGCGAACGTTTCAAAAAAATATTCCCCAAAGCCTCATTGGGGAATCGGGTTACGCTTATTAGTCTACTAATTTTATAATCATATTACAAATAATTGCTACGATCGGAATTAACGCCCAGATGGCCCATGACCAACTACCATTATGTGACTTCATCGTTTTGGCCTGTTCTAGTTCATTCACTTGCCTGCGTAACTCCAATACTTCTAACTCTAAATCCTGTACTTTGTCCTCAAGATCATATAACCGCTCTTCCATGATTAATCCCTCTTTCCCGTGCTATTATTGCTATCATTATAACGTATCAACAAACCGAAGTCATCGTACCATAGCCTGATAAACCTAATGATAGCAATTCCTAGCACGCTTTGCTACAATAAGATAAAAGCGTTAGAATGAGGTGGAATAATGGATATTCATACAGAAGAAGCCGTTGTAAAATTAATTCTTCATGGTGGAAACACACGTAAAGAAGCTTACGCTGCCATCACGGCCGCTGAAAACTATAAATTTGAAGAAGCAACATCTCATTTACAAAAAGCCGAAGTCCAGTTTTTAGAAGGTCACGCGTGGCAAACAAAGTTGGTCTCTAGAAGGAATTCAGAACAAGAGATAACACCATCCTTTTTGCTAGTACATGGTCAAGATCATCTGATGACCGCTCAAGCAGAACTCAATTTAGCAAAACAAATCGTAAAACAATACGTAAAACAAAGTGAACTTGAGGCCCGCATTAAAAAATTAGAAGAAGAAACGTAAAAAGATACACAGATGTGATAGCGCAATAACCTGCTCGGTATTTCGCTAACGTATCTGTGCATCTTTTTTTATCGTATACCGAGTGCGATTTTAGCATAACGTGACATCCGGTCTTTCGTCCAAGCCGGCGTCCACACCAAGTCCACTTTCGTATCTTTCACTTCGGGAATATCCGACATTGCCACGCGTACTTGATCAGTCAAAACCCCAGCAAGTGGGCATCCCATCGTTGTTAATGTCATTGTTACCGTACAAAGCCCGTCCTCATCCAAATCTACATCGTAAACTAGACCAATATTGACAATATCAATGCCTAGCTCTGGATCAATGACTTGCTCTAACGCACCCATCAAATTATCTTTTAGTTCTGCATCCATGAAGTAGTAGCCTCCTTTTGATTTTCTCTCATTATTGTAACATAGTTGAGAATGATTTTCATTATAATTTTTCCTCTAAAAAGCCGACACCTGCGAGCATACCCTCCATCGAGATTTTGTGTTTTGCTTTTTCGTCCACTATGAAAGCCACATTATCCGACATATCTTCCTCAACTAGCGCCTCATATAGCTTCTCGCTGTATTGGAATGGCACCACGTCGTCCTCTTTACCATGCCACATCATCAATGGGCGATTTTTGAGCTTCGCGGGAGCCGCACTTAAATCATATGGTGCCAACTCAAGTATCCGCTCGTTCACGTCAAATGGAAACTGGAGTCCCTGTTTGATGACACCATCCGCTAGCGCCTTCGCAAAATGCCCGTAGTAAGAGCTACCAGCGAGACAAACGCCCACTTTTAGCCACTCGTACTGCGCTAACATTCCAAAGCTTGTGATCGCCCCCATCGAAAAACCACCTATAGCAAGCCTCGACGTATCAATCAAACCTTCTGAATCTAGCGCCGCTTTTAATATCGGTAATTCATCAATATTCCCTCGAACCGTATCCCAAAAATAAATTTCTTGCTCCATATCGGATTCACCGGCCTGCCGTTCCCCGTGCATCGGTGCATCTGGCAAAATCACACGCATTCCACGTTGCGCTAGCAAATACGCATACGGCAAATACAATTCCTTTTGCGATTGAAAACCATGATAAAAAAAGACAGTCGGTAATTTCTCGGTCGCATGTGTCCCGTCAAAAATATGTAGGACTGGAATTTCTTTTATACATTTATGCTCTACTTGAATCATTGATAAGCCTCATTTCCGCGTCATTTATTAAGTTTTTGTAAAATCCTTAGACATTTACAAAGCGCCTAGGAACGTCTATCATGAAGGTATACTATCTATTCTATCACTTTATCAAAACGGGGACTAGATATACGAATTATGAAAAGAATGAGGAGACATATATGACAAAAAAATTAATCGTTCTTGATCTTGATGGAACCGCTCTAAAAGCTGATCAAACCATCTCGGATCGAACAAAAAAAGCATTAGAAAATGCGCGAGCAAATGGTCATGAAGTCATGATTGCAACGGGTCGACCGTATCGTATGAGCCATATGTATTATTATGAATTAGCTCTGGACACACCGATTGTGAATTTTAACGGCGCCGTATTCCATCATCCGCGTGATATCAAGTTTAGCGACGCCTATCACCAAGCGATTGACTTGAAAACAGCACACGAACTACTTGATTTTTCAACGAATTATGCACTTGATAATATTGCAGCAGAGGTTCAAGATAGTGTTTTCTTACGTGAGCGCAACGCCAGTGTTCCAGATATGTTCCAGCAAGGTAAGGACAATGTTTTTATCGGTGATTTGCGCAATACAATGACAACAGACCCGACCTCACTACTATTTTTCGCAAGCCACGACATGTTGCAAGAAATCAGTAACCATATGGATACACGCCTTTCCAACATCGTGACGTATCGCAACTGGGGCGCAGAATGGCCGGCAATGGAAATGACCAAATTCGGCGTGCATAAAGCAATTGGTGTTCAAGCTGCAAGCCGAGTTCTAGGCATTGACCGCAAAGATATCATCGCTTTTGGTGATGAAGATAATGATCTTGAAATGCTCGACTATGCAGGCGTTGGCGTTGCGATGGGTAATGCCATTGAACCACTGAAAAATGTTGCAAACACAGTCACACTAACCAATGAAGAAGATGGTATCGCAGTGTATCTAGAAGAAAATCTCGGCGTTTAAAATAGAAAGTCAGAAACAAAAGATTCTCTGACCTAGAAAAATACGTAGCAACAATCTGAAACTAGATTCTTGCTATGTATTTTTTCCATTTTCATAAATTAAGTCCCTCCAAAACGGATGGCATAATTTCCGGACGTCCATGAGTAATACTTAATCCTTTAAAACTTCCGGTTTGTTTTTCATTCCAAATTGGGGCACGTTCTCCTTGCATATACGGGGAAAAAATAAGTATGGAAGAGATTCCTGCATCTATTAATGAGTCCTCATGATTCAAATACGTTATCGTGAGGACTCAAATTGTATTCTTTAATATGCCTCCTAGTCCATCATAAACTTAAATAGTCTACGCAATGCTATTTCCATTCACATTCGTCGGCTATTTCTAATACCCGGTCTTGAATAATTGATCCATACCATTCCGCTGATTTTTTTTTCGAACGCGTTCTTTTTTCGTCTAGTTCAATTCTTATGAGGCCATATCGATTTTTAAAGGCATTCATCGGAGAAACGCAATCTGTGAACGCCCATAACATGTATCCTTCACAAGAGGACCCTTCTTCAACGGCTTTAAGTAACCATTTGATGTGCTGCTTAATAAAATCAATTCTATAGCTATCATTTACAGTGCCCAGATCATCCATATACGCTTCTTCATTTTCTCTGCCCATTCCATTTTCAGTGATAAGCCATGGAATATCTCCATAATTGTCTTTTAAATAGTGAGCCATATCATATACAATTTTCGGATATATTTCCCATCCGCGTGAATCATTCATTTTCTTCCCTGGTAAATCAAAATTTTCAAAGAACATTTCAGGATGGAATGGCGTCGTCTTATTCCACTCATACCTTGGAGCTTTGACTCTTTTTGGATAATATTGATTAATCCCTAAAAAATCAAGCGTATTTTCGCTAATTATTGATAAGTCGTTATCATCAGGATTAAAATAGATATCAAATGTCGTACATAACGCAATAAGTTCCGATGAATACTTCCCTTTAACCATAGGATCAAAAAAGACTCGATTATAAAACAAATCATACATTTCCGCAGCTTTTTTATCTTCTTTTGAATCTGACCTAGCGTATACCATTTCAGGATTTAATACACAACCTACTCTTCCCTTTAGTCCTAGGGAACGATATGCCTTAACAGCTTGCGCACTTGCTAATGCTTTGTGGTAATTCCATAACATCCATTTTTTAGTATTCTGTTCGTGAGGCCATCTGATAGCGTCTAGATAGATACGTGTTTGAGGAACTATTGGTTCATTGAAAGTAAACCATTGCTTCACTCTATCTCCATAGCGCTCAAAAGCTATCTTTGCATAGCCAGCATATAAATCTACTACTTTTCTTGACGACCAACCATCATATTTTTCAGATAAATACACTGGTAATTCGTAATGTTCCAAGCACAGCATAGGCTCCACATTCGCTTCTAACAATGCGTTTATAACATCATCAATGTGCCCTGCATAGTCCTCATCAACAATTAAGTTCTCATAATCAGTAAAAAAGCGGGACCAATTAATAGAAGTCCTATAATGAGTAAGGCCAATCTCTTTCATTAAATCAACGTCTTCTTGATATTGCTCCATAAAATTAGTCGCTACTGCAGGGCCATACCCATTATGCCAAACAAATTTTTCATTTTTATACCACGAATCAGGATAGGAGTCTTGGCCTTCTTTCTTACCCTTCCAGCCTTCCGTTTGCCAAGCTGATGAGGCCGCGCCAAGAATAAAATTTTCAGGTATGGATAGTTTCATAATATTCCTCTTTTCTACTAATTTTTTTGCTGTGCTGTATTAGATATTTTAACAAATGGTAAATAGATAAGAATGGCAACTATAATACAGACAATTTGCGTAGCTACTGCACCCAAATCTCCGGCGGTTGCTAGATAAGCATTCACAATAGGCGGCATTGGCCATGGAACCATCACTACTGCTTTAGCTGCTATACCTGTTGCTGTTGCGAAATAGCCTATTGTACCTGTTATTAGCGGCGTAATGATAAACGGGATAGCCAAAATTGGATTCAACATGATTGGCATACCAAAAATGACGGGCTCATTAATGTTAAAAATGCCTGGTGCTGAAGAAAGTTTTGTTATTTCACGCATATCTTCTCTTTTACCGACCATGAAAACGGCAACAAGCAGCCCAATCGTCACTCCAGAACCACCTATACTCATATACATATCCCAAAAAGGCATCGTAATAATATTAGGAATTTCTTTACCAGATTCAAATGCTTCCGTGTTTACTGCGATTGATGCAAGTAGCAATGGTTCTCTTATCGGTTTAATCATTTGGTTACCGTGAATCCCTATCACCCAGAAAATTTGCGCTATCAGCATTAGAAGTAATATTCCAGGCAATCCTTGAACGACTCCTTCTAAAGGCCGTTGTACAAGATGATAAATAATATCATAGGCATACATACCTGTCATTGCTTTAACAGCGAATCCTGCGGTAGCCATAACTGCAATTGTAATTATAGTAGGAACTAATGCGGAAAAACTAGCTGATACATTGGCTGGTACTGTATCGGGCATTTTGATTTGCAATCTTTTTTGACGGCCTAGCCAGCTATATAATTCTACAGATACGATGGCAACGATCATTCCTAAAAATAAACCTTTTGTATCTGTGTACTGTTTAGCTAAAACATTTTCTACAAGTATATTTTTATCATCAGATAAGAATCCATAAATTGTTGGGGTAACCGCTAAATACGACATCACCGCAATTATTCCAGGAAAAACCCCTTTCAAATTATTCAGCTTGGCTAACTCAATCCCAATCAGGAAAACAGCATAAATTGTTAAAAAGCTTAAAGTAACATAACTAATCGATGAAGCAATAGGTTTTAGCTCCGCTAGAAAGCTCAAGAATTGAATTTTTGCTAATCCATTTTCCGCATCGAAAACCATCGCTGAAAATAATGTACCAAATGCCCCTGTGATAATAACCGGGATAAGTGCAGAAAAGGCATTTTTAATTACCATGATATAGCGTAAACTATTCACTTTGGTTGCAAATCTTCCTAAGACATCTGATAATCTCCCCATAAATCCGCTTCCCATAATTTTTTGACCCCCTATTTATTTAATGTTTTCTATCTATCATTTCATAATTATTACTAGCTACCCAACTTAATTATTGTGCGCAGAAAATAGTATTATTTCTAACTATTTAGTCTATTTCGAATAAATTTTAAAAGTATGGAGAACTCGAACCATCCCTAGACATACAATTGCAACAACTAGTTTACATGCCGATTTTAGATAAATTTTCCAGAGTCTTTATGTAATTTCTAATCACTCATCATGCATGATTACGCTTTCAATTATTTTAAAAAAACTCTGATTCAATATTATGCTTGAAAGACTCTGTATATTGCTTCACCCACACGTCTCCAACGTTCGCATCATGCTAGTTGTTGTCCTGCTTCATGCAATTAAACTTACTAAATTTGTTGAGTCAACCATTCATAGCTTAATTCTCTATGCATCACTCCTAACAAGTCATCTGATGTATTTATAATAAAATACATCAGATGACTTGTCAATAGTTTTTGTTAGGTTGACTGACTAACTTTGCTAAACTCCTTTCTATTGTTCGCCATATGTACTGTCATGGCATCCAATGCGCTTAGTTCATCGTGTTTGGCAATAGCGTTTACCAAGTCATTATGCAGTTCTACTGTTTCAGTTTTTAAATTACTTACATTATAATTTTCATTAAACAAAGCGATAGATTCATTAATAATCGGCACAATGTGAGAAAGCGCGATATTCCCACTGGCTTCTGCAATAGTTTTATGCAACTCTATATCTAATTCTATATGCTCATCCGTATTATTTTTGAAGGAAACTTCGATAGCATCTTTTAAGTGAATCATGTGGCTTATTTGATTGGCTGTAGCATTTTTTGCTGCTAAAGCTGCCATTGGAGGCTCTAATATATATCTTAAGACAAACAAATCTTTAATCATTTTGTTTTTATTTTTAATTAAAGAAAATCCTAAGGGGTCTTTGACAATACCTTTCTCCTCACTTATATATGTTCCAGAACCTTGTCTAACTTGTAGTATATTGCGCGCAACTAATACTTTGACTACCTCTCTGATGGTACTTCGTCCAACATGCAATTCCTCAGCAAGGGCATATTCATTAGGTAATTTGTCTCCCAAATTAAATTCTTTTAAACGTATATATTCAAGTAATTTATCAGCTGTATTTTCCACCAAATTTTCACGCATTTTATTTTCTCCTCTCTAATCATCTGATGTATTATTAGCATTTTGTAAATTTACGCTATGACCAAATTCCAACTAACTAATTAGTGAACATAGGTAACTTTATTTCTTATTCTGTATAATGTCAGTCATACTATAGGTTCCGATTTGCCAAACACTGTAATTTCATTTTATAATACTCTTCTTAATTTGTATAACTTTTAATAGGTAGTTGAAAAATGATATACTCAAAGCATAGACCTTCTCCAAAGGACGTGTTAAACAATGTTAGCCATTATCATTATCTTCTGCTGGTTCATCGCTTTCATGGCCATATGGGCAATCATAAAAGCATCCACAAAAAAGCCAAAATAAGTCCACCATTCACTCGGCGCGTGCTTATTTTGGCTTTTTTCATCATTAATGCATTCTAGTCCTATACATCTCCATCGCCATTTTCTGATCAGCCTCCGAACGGAAATCACCAAATACACTAGACGTCTCCACAACATTAATAAAGCATCGCGGATCCACAGCTTGAACAACATGCGTCAAATCATACAATTCATATCGCGTAATCACAATCACAAGCATCGTCACGCTTTCCTTCGAATACGCCCCAATCGCCTCAACGACTGTAATCCCGCGAAACATGTTATCCTGAATCCCTTTAATCACATCTTCTGGATTTTGCGTCATAATCATCGCCGTCAATTTCTGATGTCTCGTATGAATCGTATCAATCACCCTGCTCGAAACATACAATGAAATCAACGTATAAAGAGCAAATGTCCACTCATATGTAAAGCCAGCAATCAGAATAATAACCCCATTCATCATCAAAAAATACTTCCCAAAAGAGCGCCCCGTCTTAATCGTAATATACATCGCGATAATATCAAGCCCTCCCGAAGATATCCCGAACTTAAGCGCAAGACCAATCCCCACAGAAGAAATAACTCCACCAAAAATTGCATTCAATAAAATATCCGAAGAAACCTCTTGAACCGGTATCACAATCAAAAATAACGACATAAAAGCAACCGTCACAAAACTGAATACCGTAAACGCCCGGCCAACCTTAAACCAGCCCAACACCGCCACTGGAATGTTTAGCAGTAAGACAAGCAACCCCGTCGACAAACTAATACCAATACCATCTTGTAATAAATCCGATGTCAGCTGTGCAACCCCTGTCAAGCCGCTTGCATATACATGCGCAGGAATTAAGAAGAAATTCATTCCAATCGCATTAAGCAATGCAGCAAGCACTGCAATAAAAAATTTCTTCGTACCATCAATATAAATTTGCTGTTGATTCAACCCATTTTCCCACTTTCAAAAAAATTAAGCACGCTTAAAATAGCGGTCTTCCTCCAGATAAATAAAAACCAACACTCACTGTTGCAATCACGCACACGATAAACAACACAAAAAAGAGCTTCGATGGCTTCTCTTTTTTCCGATAGATAAGTAGCATTTCCACAACACCAATTGTTGCCAAGCCAAGCAATATTTTAAAAACCGACACAACAATATGCTCGCTAAAGCTATATTGCATCATCATAATGCCACTTAAAATAACCGTAATATAAAACACCCGATTACACATTTGCATAATGGTAAACACTTTTACCGATTTCTTATAGATAACCAACGCAACCAATGTAAAAATTACGATACCAACCCATGAAATCAAATGGATATAAGACCACATAAAAATTTCCCATTCCCCTCTTTACATAACTTGATTTTCTAACGTTCCAATGCCTTCAATTGTAATTGTAACCGTATCTCCTTCATTTAGAAAACGCGGTGGTTTCATCGCCTTACCAACCCCATCAGGCGTCCCCGTTGCAATGACATCCCCAGGCATAAGTGTGTGCCCTTTAGACAAATCCGAAATAATCGTCGCAATAGGAAAAATAAGCTGATCCAGCGTACCATCCTGCCGCTTCTCCCCGTTCACCCATGTCTGAATCCGTAATGCACTCGGGTCACCAACTTCATCCTTCGTAACCACATAAGGACCAATCGGGCAACTTCCATCTAAACTTTTCGCTAAATAAAATTGCTTATGCTTCACCTGCAAATCGCGCGCCGTCACATCATTCAAAATCGTATAGCCAAAAATCGCATCCAAAGCCTCTGCCTCAGAAATATTCGTCACTTCCTTGCTAATTATAACCGCGAGCTCCCCCTCATAATCGAGTTCACTAGTCACACCCGCATGTAAAGGAATCGTCCCTCTATGCCCAACCAGTGTATTACTGCTCTTCGTAAAAATCATAATCGCCTCAGGAATATCCGCGACGCTCCCCATCTCCATCACATGTTTCCGATAATTCTTCCCAACCGCCATCACATTATTCGGCGGTATAATCGCCGGTAAAAACTGCACATCCTTACACGGAATCGCACCATGCATCGCTTCTTGTTGCTTTTCAATATGAGCCAATTTCTCCGGTTGCGAAATAAGCTCCACCAATGTACGCGGACACTCAGACTCTGCGAAGAATGCGCTAATATCAATAATTCTATCTCCCTTAACGATACCAAATGACTCCCTACCACTAATTCTAAAGCTAATCCACTTCATTTTCTAATTTCCCCCTATCAGCTCACAAACATGATCCCCATCAAAAAAGTATAAATAAACATGATCCACTTGTCTACCACTAATTTTCTCAATAGCCTCTTTATACATATCCATCTGCACCTGATACCGTTTCTTCAAAATAGCTTCTCCCCCAAGCCAGCCATTTTCAAATTTCCCAGTTATCTGATCTGTCTTATAATCAATAATAATAAGCTGATCATCAAGCTCCACCATCACATCAATCATCCCTTGAACGATAATCTGTTCCATCGTACCCACATCTTGATGCAAACGATTTGCAGGAATCTTATAACTAAACGGAATTTCCCGCTGAGTAAAGTCTGGGTTGGCAAGCATCAGTTGCCCTAAAGCACTATCAAAGAAATTCAATATAAGATCTACTTGTATAGATGCCGCCTGCTCCTTAGTCATAATCTCCTTAAACACAAGTTCATCAAGCAATGACTCTATTCCTATTGCAGTCGGTCTCTCGTTTAAAGACAGCGCCTGCATCACCGTATGCATCGCAGTTCCCCGCTCCGTTGCCGTCAATTGTTTTTCTTGTAAAAATTTAGGTCGCTCAAACGATACCGGTTGCGTACTTCTCGTAAATCGCGTATCACTAAAGCTATCCGAAACAGCAAACTGGCGCTTTACTTCCGTCACCGATTGTTTCGATCGGATGGTCGTTTCTTCTGTAAAGCCATAATGAAAGGAAAGGCGCTCCTGAATCTGCTCAAAATAAGGTGATTGCTCCACAGGCTCCTTCCCGTACTTCACAATATCTATCCAACTTGAATCCAAGCGAACATCCGCGTCCACCATTAAAAATTCCTGGCAATGATACTTTCTAATCACCAGACCCATATTCGTAGGTAAACGAACCGCATCAGGTAAAAGTCCCTTCTCCATCTGATCCAGATAATCCGGGTGCCTTACAAAAGCATTGCCCATCCATTGTAAATAATTTTTCGCTTGGTATCTTATACTTGCTGGCAATATCCAATCCGGATACATCAAATTACGTTCCCACTCTGTAACCGCTTTTTCAAGATTTGGGAGTGTACCAACCAGAATCAACTTCTCTTCTGCCCGCGTCAAGGCTACGTATAGAACGCGCATTTCTTCCGCCATCATCTCAGCAACCTTTTTATACTTAATTGCTTGTTGCATAATGGATGGATATACTAATCGCTTTACAGAATCATTATACCGTGTTGCAAAGCCAAAGTCTTTATCAAATAAATATTTATTATAAATATCACGCATATTAAACTTACGATCTAATCCAGATAAAAATACAACAGGAAACTCTAAGCCCTTGCTGGCATGAATCGTCATCATGCGGACAACATCCTCTTTTTCTCCCAGCGTTTTAGCAGTTCCAAGATCTTGCCCCTTCACCTGTAATCTCTCGACAAACCTAATAAACCGAAATAAACCACGAAATGCGGTCTTCTCATACTGATTAGCACGATCCAACAATGCTCGTAAGTTCGCCTGTCTCTGCTTTCCACCAGGTAAACCACCAACAAAATCATAAAAATGCGTCTCTTGAAAAATTTGCGCAATCAAATCTGCCAAGTTCTCACGCATAGACAACTCTCGCCACTTGCTTAGCTGTCTCAAGAAAGACTGTACTCGCAAAGCCAAATCTCCCGTTTCAGAAACCGAGTATATTTCTAGGGCTTCAAAATACGGTTTATTTTTCCCAGCGGCACGAATGCGAGCCAACGCATCCTCATCCAAATTAACAATCGGTGATCGTAATACAGAAGCTAGCGGAATATCTTGATATGGATTATCGATAATTTTGAGCAAAGATACCATAATAGCAACCTCCGTCGCCTCAAAGTATCCCGAATTATTATTTGCATAAAACGGAATATCTAGCTCCTTCATCGCATCCTCCACATCAGGTGCACTCGTGAGCGCTCGCGATAAAACCACGATGTCTCGGTACTCTATCGGCCTGTATTGTTTCAATCTCTTATCAAAAACAGGCGTCTTATCAGCAATCAATGTGGCAATTCTTTTCGCAATATAACGCGCCTCTACTTGCCTTTTTTTCAACTGTTCCGGCGCCAATTCATCCTCTTCACTTGATTTTTCATCCTGCTCCATATCAATCAAAATAAGTTCCGTCTGAGTATTATCAGACTCTGGAAAATGAGCACCTAAAACCAGTTCCGCTTGCTCATCATATTCCATTTCTGCGACTTCCGTATCCATCAGCTGATTGAAAATAAAATTCGTTGTATCAAGTACATCCCCGCGACTTCTAAAATTCTGTGATAAATCAATTTTCAATCCAGTCCCATCGCCACCCTCGGTATAACGCTGATACTTCGCCAAAAACAAACCTGGTTCCGCCAACCGAAAACGATAAATCGACTGCTTCACGTCGCCAACCATAAATAAATTGCCCTCTGCCTCTGAAGGTGCCGTAACTAGTGATAATATACGTTCCTGCACCATATTGGTATCCTGATATTCATCGATCAAAACTTCTTTAAATTTCTCCTGATACCCCACTGCCGCATTAGACGGAGCACCTGCCTGTTCTGGATCACTCAGAATCCGCAGTGCCAAATGCTCTAAATCATTAAAATCAAGCATTCCTCGCGAAACTTTCTCCTTATAAAAACGCACCGAAAATTCTTTGGTAAGCTCCACTAAAGTTTCGATGGTCGGCTTCATTTTCTCTAAATCTGAAATATACCGAATACCCTCTCGTGTAAACCACTCACTTCCTGCATCTGTCACAACCTTTTTAGCCTGATCTCGAAGCTTCTTTACCTGATCGACTAAATCTTCATCATACAACTCTTTATTTTTCAAAGTTGCAATCCGCTGAAATTTGGTGGCCTTCCAACTATCCGTCAAACTCTTCCAATTCTGTTTAAGTGCCTGCATCAAAAATCGAATTTGCTCCAAATCATTCTCAAGTGTCATTAAATAGGGCTCTGGACCAGCTGACTCACCACATAAAAAAATCGCATGTTTCAAAAAATGCTCCGCCTGTCGCAACGTCATACTTAATTGCTTCTCAATCATCGAATAAAATGGCAAAGCTGACACATCTGTTATTTCACCGACATCATAGTTAGTAAGAATCGCACTCAACCATGCCTCAGGTTCAGGGTGCGCTCGTGAAAAATCATAAAGTTCGCCAACAACTTTTCCAATATCATCATCTGACCGATCACCAGAAAAAGTATCCACTAACTCAAAAAATGCAATATTCTCTGCAATTCCATAATGCTCCTCCAATAACTGATCCATCACCTCATCACGCACCATTGCACTTTCAATAGGCTCAATCAAACGAAATTCTGGATCAATATCAGCCAAATAGTAATATTTTTTTATCACATCTAAACAAAACGAATGAAGCGTAGAGATAGAGGCATAGTGGAGCAAGCCAATCTGCCGTTTCAAATGTGCAGACGATTCATCAAGCAACAAAGCATTCTCCACAGCCTTGCCAATTCTAGCCTTCATTTCAGCAGCAGAAGCGTTCGTAAATGTAACAATAAGTAGCTCATCCACATCTATCGGTGCATCTTGGTCTACAATTTTCTCGATTACCCGGTTCACTAGAACAGCTGTTTTTCCAGATCCAGCAGCAGCAGCAACAAGAATGTTTTGGCCACTTGCATGTATCGCATTCCATTGGTCATCCGTCCAAGTGACGTCCTCTGGTTTTACCGGAATCATCCTTTTCATTCCTGCCCCTCCTCACGCATCTTCCTCAAAATATCTTCCCGTTTTTGATTCTCTAATTTACGATATTGATTGCTCTCAAGCGAGGCATCAAACTGGCAAACAGATCGAAATGCACATAATTGACAAGGTGTCCGTTCCTTTAATTTATAAGGATTAATTGAGACTTCCCCATCAATAATCTTATTCCCAGCCCTCGTGTATTGATGACGCACATACTGCCGCATAGTGTCAAACTCTGCCTTTGTCGCCGTAGCCGAATGTGCATTAAAATGACCATCCTTTTTCAGTCCTGTTGGTATGACCGAAGATGTTTTACCAGCCTCAAGCTCCGTATCCATAAGCGATACCGCCAATGCATCATCCAAAACTAATCCCTTCATCCGAAAACTTTTCAATAATTCCTTCTCAATCTCTGTCTCCGTTAAGTCCTTATCCGCATGAACAAGCGGATTGTGCATATGAAAATATAGCACTCCAGCAGGTTCTGCCACTTTTCCAATAAGCTTCGCTGAATTCTCTACAACAATGTCTAAATAAGTCAACATCTGCAAGGCTAACCCATAATAGACTTCGGTCATCGGTAAATCATGAGCACTTGACTTATAATCAATAATTCTTAAAAATGTCCGTTCTCCCTGCTCCGCCTCATCAATTCTATCAATTCTTCCTTGTAAAATAAGTTCTCGCCCATCATTAAGTGGTAATTTCAAAGGTGGTATTTCTCCCTTCACCCCAAAATCAACCTCTAATCCAACAGGCTTAAACTTACTTGTCTTAGCCTGCTCATTCAATACACGTGTAGCCCGTATAATGATATTTAAGAGCTTATACTGAATGTATTCCAACCTCTTTGTACTAAGCAAAATCTCATGTTGTAGCTTGGGCGCCAAATATTCCATAGCAAGTGTCGCCAGTTTCATGCACTGCTCTACTGACAACTCTCCCCATTCCAAATTATTCTTCCGGAGTTCAGCTGAAATCCATTCCATAGCTCCATGAAATATTTCACCAATATCCACTGACTGCAGCTTGAAATGCGCCCGCTCCTCCAGCTTCAAGCCATGCTGCGCAAAATGCTGAAAATGGCAACTATAAAATCGTTCCATCCTTGAAACACTCGCATGAATATTTTCTCCAAATAAAGAAGTTGAAGCTTCTTCGGAAATATTCTTCGCCTTATTTTGATAAAATAAACTTTCTAAAATCCGTAAAGCAGGGCTTCTCCACTTGTTATTAGATTGGAAAAAATCGTAAGCATCCCACCAAACAGAAGACATCGGATATCCTTTTTTCTTATACTGCATTTGTGCTGTTAAGAGAGCAATTGCAGATCTTGGTGTTGAAATATAAGCCGCCTGCTCTGCTGAATCATCCAATAAAGAAGGATCACTCAAATAAAGCCCTCTCTCAAGCTTTGGAAAAATCGCTTCTATACGCCTAATATAGCTCGATTCTGACAATTCCTTTCCATTATCATCTGCATTAGGAAAACTCAAAAACAAGCGTTCTGAGGGTAGCGTAAACAGACGATAGGCAAGAAACTCTTCCGTCGAAAGCATATTCTTCCCACTAGGCCGAACCGTAATTCCTGATTGATTTAAATAATCTCGATCTTCATCCGATAAAATACCACTCTCCATCTTCTTCATCGGCAAAACGCCATCATTAATACCTACGGCAAAAACAATCTTCATATTCAGCAGCCTTGAGCTATCCATATCAGCAACAATTAGCTGATCTAGCGATGGTGGTAGCAAAGCAAAATCCAATGCATCGAGCCCTGTATTAATAATATCAAAGAAAATATCAAACGGAAGCTCCTCATCGCCCATAACCTCCACAAACTCATCCAACAAAGCCACAACCGACTTCCAAGCTTGTTCGTGTTCTTTCGCTAACTCAAGCTCATTCATCTCCTCCGCCCGTTTACGCCACATATTTAAACGTCCATCAACCTGTACATCCAACATAAACTCAAAAAGCGCACTCGCCTGTGCTCGGCCAGTATTAGCAGCTTTCAATCGTTTTTCTAAGCTCATTAGCGGCGTTTTAATTTGCTCTCTTACTTCATTAATCGTAGCTTCTTTTGCCTTCTCATCATCTGTTTGTACCCCTTGCTTCAAATCTAACCCACGTATTTTCCGATAAGTCCAAGGTCGCTTATCCATCCACCTACGTTTATTATAAATTCCATTCTCTAATATATAATTCTCAAAAATATCTACCTTCCCCCGGTAAGCACTACTACTAACCTCTAACGGGAAGAAAAATTCTGTTCGAACAGCTTGAAACACAGACTCATACTGCCAATTAGTGCGAATTACATCCAAGCTAGAACGAAGAAATTCAACCATTGGATGATTAGCCATTGTCCGTTGCTTATCGATAAAATAAGGAATATCGTTCGTGCTCAAAGAAGCCTTTAGAATCGTCTCATATGCATCCGCATTTCGAAGTAAAATAGCCATATCTCGGTAACGATACCCCTCTAATACCAGCTCTCTAACACGCCTCGCAACCCCATCAATTTCTGCACGTCGATTATTGGCCTCATCGATAGCTAGACTTGGTGTAGCATCAGCAAATTCCATCGCAGAAAACATACCCCAATGCTCCTGTAAGTAGGTTAAATCCTCATTTTGAAAGCGATGATTATCTTTTAAAACAACATCAGGCAATATCTCACAAACTTTGTTCTGCGCAATTTCTTTTAAGTTCGCATAAGTCATTCCTGTGAGTTGAAATAAATTGTACTCCTGCAAATTATTCATACTATAGGCTTGGTCCAATGTCAACGCAATTGTCACATTTTTACAAGTAGCAAATAGTTCACCTAAAATCAAATACTCTTGTGGTGAAAATTCATGAAATCCATCAATAAAAATAGTACTCTCTCTTAGAAATTGGCTACCAGAAATGGCATTCGCAAGCAGCCCCAGATAATCCTCATTCTCTAAATATTTCCCAGCTAGCAATTCTTCATAGGCTTTATAAAGCACTGCTATATCTGCCATTTTATTATTTAAATCAACGCTACTTTCATTATCGAAACCTTGCAATTGTTCCTGTTCAACACAACATTGTTTCATCTCTTTAAAAATCTGTTCCAACTCTTTAATAAATCCTTTTTTAGAACCATTTCTCCCAAACAACTTTAATTCATCCTGCTTCTCAAGCATTATTTTACGAATCACCATTTCTAATCCAGAATCGGTCAGAAAAGTCCTAGCCAAGCCACCAGTCTCTTGTAAAATACGCCAAGCTAGACGACTAAAACTAAAAATTTGCGCATGTAATAATCCTGCAATATCCTCACGCTCAAAAAATACCGTCTCGGTTTGCAAAGTCATCTGATCTGGAACTAAGAAAACACAATTCTCCCCCTCTGTGCTATTCATTCGCTCTTCTAGCAGGTCCATTACTAGCCTAGTTTTCCCCGTACCCGCGCGCCCTATAATAAACTGTAAACTCATTCCACTCACCACCGAACGTATGTTTGTTTTTATATCATAACACATATTACTCAACTCGACCATATTTATTTTAAATTCCTAGTTTCAGTCTATCACTATAATTCAATTTCAACAAATGACAAAAAAACTAGAGCCCAAAAGGCTCTAGTTTTCGCTTTGTTTATTTAAAAAATCAGCATTTCCTGCTGCATTTTGTTTAATTTCTCTGTTAAAAGATAAAACCTCTCTTTATCGTTATTATCTAGAGCTGTATCAATTTCATCCTTTACTTGTTGCATCCGGTGTTCATCAAGGAGCATTGTCATGTAGCACTCAATAAATGTATTCACTAACTCTTTTTCTCCTTTTAGAACTCCAACTTGATTAACTAATGAACTTGAAAAATCTCGCATTTCCATGACTGATCACTCCTTCTTAATTTTTTATTACCACAATGAAAAAATAGGAATAAGGGGTTAAAAAGTCATATTCTTTATAAAAATAGAATTTTTAGAAAAAATAGTGACTTCAAGAATTAGCTGTGCTATACTCAAGCTAGCAAATGAGATGAACCACTGACAGATAGCTTCAAAGTAGGTGTACCTAAGATTTTTTCAAAAACAAACCGGATATTCCATAACCTTAACTCGGTGCATTTACACTACTTACTATACATCCAAAGGAGTGACACTATGTCCAAGAAAATGAAAATGCCAGTGTATGAGGTCAATCCCCATACCATGATAATCCTGCCTCTAAAAACAAAATCAGGGGTGCAATCAGAAATCTTTGAATTAAACGATCATCGTATATCTAGTTTTACCCCATTATTTCTAATTAAAACAAGCTGCCAATATTTTGGATCTAGTTATGAAGGTAGAAAAGAAGGGACACGCTTCTTAACAGGCGTTACTCACAAGCCTCCAATCATGATTGATCCATCTAGCTTCACCTATGCTTTCCCAACAACTTCAGCCGGAAGAGATGATTGTATTTGGATCTTCCCACAACATATCTCAGAGTACTATGATTCCAACTATAACTGTACAACTATCCTATTTAATAATAAACAAAAAATAAAATTATCTGTTTCTTTCGCTACATTCAACAATCAAATGGCCAGAGTTTCCATGCTACATATGAAATTCTCTCAAAAAATGCGTAGCGTGGAAAGTGAGTATCCGTACTCCAATCTATTGTTCCCACCCATCTCTCTTACGGCAGAAAGTCGAGAACCTTATACTATTAGCGAAGTTCGAGAAGCCAATGATCATTTTCTTGATTTTAGCCTCTCTAACGATGAGAAACAAAAAAAGAAGAAAGAAGACGAAGAAGAGAAATAAAAATGAGGCAGTCACCTTTTTCCGGTTTGTGGCTGCCTCTTCTAAAATTAATTATTTCCTAACGCTTCCGAAATTCTTTTCAAAAGTAATAGTTCTTCTTCTGAATAGGAGTAGGGCAATTCTAAGTACCATTTTTCTAGTTCTGGATTCCCAATCAGAGGAAAAGCATTCACTGAATTTTTTTCCCTAAGACCTGCTACATCATCCAATAAAAAGTCAGTTGTTGTCCCTAACTCCTCCGCCAATTTAGCAAGAATAAATACAGGTGGCCTATGATTATCATTCTCATATTTACTAATTGTAGAAGATGTGACACCAATCTTTACTGCTAACTGCTTTTGAGTTAATCGATGTTTTTTTCTAAGTGCTATTAATTTTTCTCCAAAATCCATACCCTCACCCCTTCCTATACATTCATTATAGCAATGAACTACAGATATTTCGACTATTATTGTGTAAACTTCTTTAACGTACAAAAAAACTGCTCCATTTCTAGAGCAGCTTTTCCTCCTATTTCGCTTTTTTCCAAAACCCGTATAGAAGTCCGGATATTACTGTCCCAATCAAGATTGATAACAGGAACAACCCTGCATGATTAGCCAATCCTGCAACAAAAATACCACCATGCGGCGCTGGAACATTGATATGCCAGAATTGAGTCAGCCCACCAGCCACTGCAGACCCTACTACACATGAAGTAATAACCCTTAATGGATCAGCTGCTGCAAAAGGAATAGCACCTTCCGTTATGAAAGATAGTCCTAAAACATAGTTTGTGAGGCCAGCTTGACGTTCATCTGATGTAAATTTATTTTTAAATATAGTTGTTGCCATTGCAATCGCCAGTGGTGGAACCATTCCTCCAGCCATAACAGCTGCCATGAATGCACCATCTGTATTTCCTGTACTTGTAAAAACTCCAATCGCAAATGTGTAAGCAGCTTTATTAAATGGGCCACCCATGTCTATCGCCATCATACCACCTAAAACAGTTCCTAAGATAACTGCATTCGCCGTTCCTAATGACTGTAATTGATCTACTAAAAACTTATTAATCGTTGAGAAAACAGGATCAAAAATGAAATACATTAATCCGCCCGTAATAAGTAATCCTAACACAGGATATATAAGAATGGGTTTCAACCCCTCAAGTGTCTTAGGCATTTTAGAACAAAGAACTTTTAACCCAAGTACGACGTAACCTGCTAAGAAACCTGCAAGTAGTCCACCTAAAAAGCCAGCATCAGATGTAGCCGCAAGCAGTCCACCGACCATACCGGGCATTAAGCCAGGACGATCCGCGATGCTCATTGCAATAAAACCAGACAAAATCGGAATTAAGAACATAAACGCACCTGTTTTGCCGCCACTAATCGCTCCAAGCATATCGGTAAATGCCTTAGCACTTGGGAAGTATTGCTCTAACAAGAACGAAAAAGCTAATAATATACCGCCACCGACAACAAATGGTAGCATGTGAGAAATACCGTTCATTAAATCTTTATAGATCCGACTCCCGATAGAAACGCGCTGCCCATTAGGTGAAGAACTATCAGGTGAAGAACTATCTTTTTCTCCACTATGATGGTACACTGGAGCATCTTTAGCAATGGCTTTATTGATCAGTTCTTCTGGTTTTCTAATTCCATCACTTACCGGTGTTTCTAAAACAGGCTTCCCATCAAAGCGAGCCATCTCTACTTTTTTGTCAGCCGCAACAATGACACCGCTCGCTCTTTCAATTTCTTCTGCCGTCAGCTTATTTTTAGCACCATCTGAGCCGTTTGTTTCTACTCGGATATCCACGCCCATTTCTTTAGCTTTGTTTTTCAAAGCATCCTCAGCCATGTATGTATGCGCGATACCTGTAGGACAAGCTGTAACTGCGACAACAAACGGTATGTCTGATAAGCTGCTATCTTCCTTTACTTCTGGTTCCTCAGCCTCTGCTTGTGCTTCGTCAAATAGAGCTACAACTTCATCGGTACTTGTAGATCCTCTCAATTTCTCAACAAAATCAGGGTGAATAAGCAATCTAGATAAAGCTGCAAGTGTTTCCAAATGCGTTTGGTTTGCTCCATCTGTCGCTGCAATCATAAAGAAGAGAGAAGCCGGCTGACCATCTAAAGAATCATAATCAAGCCCATTCTCACTCTTTGCAAAAACGACAGCAGGCTTGCTAACAGCCTTTGTTTTTGCATGAGGCATGGCAATACCATCACCAATCCCTGTAGAGCTCTCTTGCTCTCGTTTCATTATTTCTGCTTTAAAAAGAGTAGCATCATTCACTTTCCCCGCTTCAACAAGCTTAGCAATCATTTCATCAATAGCACTTTCTTTTGTTGTTGCCTTTAACGAAAGTATCATTGTATCCTGACTCAAAATATCTGTTATTTTCATCATGTAGCCCCCTAATTAAATTTCTGTAATTTCAACCTCTGGAATTAATTTTTGTATCGCCTCATATGTTGCTAAATCCGTAGAAAAAGCAGTTGCACTTCCTGTAGCCACAGCAACCTTAAACGCCTCTAAAACATCTTTATTTTTTGTATAAGTGCCAATAAATCCACCAATCATTGAATCCCCAGCACCTACAGAATTGTTTACCACTCCAATTGGGGTATTAGATCTATAGACTTTATCTTTTACAAACAACAGTGCTCCATCACCTGCCATCGATACTATCACATGCTTAGCGCCAAGCTCTAAACACTTTTTACCATAAAAAATAATATCTTCTATCCCACTAAAAGTAACACCAAAAAGCTCAGCTAGTTCATGATGATTCGGTTTTATGAGAAAAGGACCTCGACGTAAGGTGTTCAATAAGCTATCACCCGTTGTATCAATCGCAAACGCTACATCCATCGCCTCACATTTTGCAATTATTTGATCATAAAAATCGCTTCCAATAGAAGGTGGTATACTACCTGATAGAACAACAATATCCCCTTGCTTCATTACATCAAATTTTTCAAAAAATGAAGCTATCTCATCCATATTAATAATAGGGCCAACACCATTTATTTCCGTTTCCTCACCATGCTTAAGCTTGATATTGATTCTCGTATCATCAGCTATGTTTGTAAAATTACTCTTACTTCCCTCCGATTCTAACCATTTTTGAATAAAATCACCAGTGAAGCCGCCTAAAAAGCCTAACGCGCAATTATCTATTCTTAATTGATTCAAAATACGAGAAACATTCACGCCTTTACCACCAGGAAGCTTCAAATTACTATCCATCCTATTTAAACTACCTAACCTTAACCCCTCTACCCTTACAATATAATCAATTGACGGATTCAGTGTCACTGTATAAATCATTCTTGTACCTCCAAAACATTTGTCTTTTTCATGAGTATTGATTTTTCTTCTGGTTTTACTTGATTCATAATAAGCACTCCGTCCGCTAAATCAAATATTTTAGCAAAGTGGCTATGATGCAATTTAGAGGCATCCGCCAAAATAAAAGTCTCATCAGCAAGTGACATCGCTCGGCGCTTCAGCAAGGCTTCCTCCATATCAGGCGTTGTGTAACCATCAATCAAATGGACACCATTTGCACCTATAAAAGCCTTATCAAATCTGTAATTTGCGATATTATCTAAAGCAATCGCCCCAATAATGGCCTTTGTTCTCGCTTTCATTTTTCCACCGAGAATATACGCATCTAAATCTAAACTAACTAATTCCTCTACATGCATCAAGCCATTAGTAACAACCGTAATATTGCGTCCTCTCAAAAAATCAATCATTTCAAAGGTTGTAGACCCAGCATCTAAATAAATGCAATCTCCCTCCACAACTGTTGAAGCAGCTAATTCAGCAATTCCTTTTTTCGCTTGAACGTTTGTGACTGATTTTTCAATCATGCTCATTTCGATAGTTCGATCCTGACCGAGTATTGCTCCTCCATGCACTCTTTTTAATACTCCCATCTCTTCTAATTCCGCTAAATCACGACGAATTGTTGATTCCGAAGATCCAGAAACTTCAACCAAATCCATTAGTTTTACGCTACCATTACGCTTTAGTCGTTCTATTATAAGGTTATGCCTTTCCGCATTAAGCATATAACCCCTCCATTCACCATAAGAATAACACCAAAAACATTCACAGTCAATCAAATTCTTTCATATGTATATTTTTTTTTTCATATCTATGTCTTTCGGGCAATTATTCCGATATTGGTATTTTTTTAAGGGCATTTTTTCACGGAACTATTTAATCAATCTTTTCCGTAGTCATTAAAAATATACATTAATCCCCAAAATAATTATCTATCTATTAATTTTTTATACTATTATTTGTCATTGAACGATTTTGAAAGAGTTCTTTTCTCCTAATTTATGCATTCTTAACGCCACTCATGAACTTAATTGACGTCATTTTGTGCGATATATCCAAAATTTTACATCAAAATTTCCTTATTTTTATTGTTTTTTTACAATTTTATGTCTAAATTGTGTCTATTAATTAGACATAATCAACCATCATTTTTCTTAGCATTTTATACTCATATTAAAAATAAACTATAAATTCTGTTTTAATAGATTATTTTTAAATAATATCTTCTATTAATGCTACTGGTTCTATTAATTTGCTGTCTTTCTGAGATGTAACAATTTCCTCCACAAACAGCTAAAGAAGCATATTAAAAACATATTATCTTTTTAACAACGAGGCATAACTCGTACCCTTTTTTGCCCCGCAATTAATATAGAATCAAAACAAAAACCCCAACACTTTTGAAGGTGTTGGGGCTGCTTTGATACCGGCGGCCGGGGTCGAACCGGCACGATCGTGAGATCACTGGATTTTGAGTCCAGCGCGTCTGCCAATTCCGCCACGCCGGCATAATAATATCATTATACTGTATTCTTAAGAAAAATTCAATGGAGGCGCCAACCGGATTTGAACCGGTGATAAAGGTTTTGCAGACCTCTGCCTTACCACTTGGCTATGGCGCCATTCATAAGAAAAATAAGCGGAAGACGAGGTTCGAACTCGCGACCCCCACCTTGGCAAGGTGATGTTCTACCACTGAACTACTTCCGCAATAACTGGGCTAGCTGGATTCGAACCAGCGCATGACGGAATCAAAATCCGTTGCCTTACCGCTTGGCTATAGCCCATCGTTTAAGTATTAAAAATGGGGCGGATGATGGGAATCGAACCCACGAATGCCTGAACCACAATCAGGTGCGTTAACCACTTCGCCACACCCGCCACTATTCAATTTACTATTTTGGCAGGGGCAGTAGGAATCGAACCCACACTGAAGGTTTTGGAGACCTTAGTTCTACCTTTAAACTATGCCCCTATAAAAATATGGTGGAGGGGGGCAGATTCGAACTGCCGAACCCAAAGGAGCGGATTTACAGTCCGCCGCGTTTAGCCACTTCGCTACCCCTCCAAAAATTAAGGTGGCTTGGGACAGAATCGAACTGCCGACACCTTGAGCTTCAATCAAGTGCTCTACCAACTGAGCTACCAAGCC
>NZ_JAASUG010000015.1:0-36379 GCF_014322885.1 Listeria grandensis
GCGGAGGGGAATGAAGGGGGGCGGATTCAACAGCTAGCACCATTGGCATCGATGAAAAACTTAGAGCACCTGACCTTGCGAAATGAATTCATCCAAGACTTAACCCCATTAGCGAAGCTCACGCAGTTACAGAGCTTGGATCTCTCCATGAATCGGATTACATCGGTACAAGCGTTACAAGGATTGACGCAACTACAAACATTACGGCTGACAGGGAACCAAGTGACCGATTTTCGGCCATTAGAGGCGCTACCAGCTGTACAGGCAAAGGATACAGCTCATTTTGAAGCGCTCGCTCAAACGATTCAGGCCGAAGAGACAAAGGCGACGGGAGAGACGAGTCAATTAAACGTATATACGCCGGAAGGAGAAAAAATCCCTGCGACTGTGGCCAGTTCACAGGGAGAAGTACAAGCAGAGGATGGCGTTAAATGGCTCCAACCAGGAGAACAACAGATCCAGTATCAGGATACAGAAGGGCAGATTGTGGCGTTTTTACAACAAGAAGTAGTGGGCGACAAGATACGAACGACATCAGTAAAGCCTAGGGCAATGGCAGGAATGTCCGCGATTCAGATACTGGATGCACAAGGGAATATTATAGATCAAAGCTCGTACACGATGATGCCTGGATCTATGGATGTTGCTAAATTAGCCAATTCTGACATGATTGAAGAAGCTATCAAACGGGCAAACCAGGAACTTCCTAATACACAGAAGCAACGTGGAACGGTGCGTTTACCTAATGGAGATTGGTATGTAAAGAATAAAATAAGTCTCCTAGAAGGAGTGGCTCTAGAAGGGCAGGGAAAAACAACGCTTTATCGAATAGTTGGTGATTTTATCCAATCGTCAATAGCGCATATTGATGGAATACGCTATTATGATGCCTTGATTGACATGGAAAGTAATACAAAGATACGTAATTTGACTTTAGATGGACTGCAATCCCCAGATAAAGTAACTACTGATATTCAAGGTGGTATCACAGCCAAAGGAAATTATGGGGAAGGTTCGAATCCCCAGGCACCGACAGCAAAGGATTATCTTCAGAATTTGACCATTGAAGACGTGGCTATCCAAAATATGGCTGGAAGCGGGGTAACAATTGATTTGGCTAAAAACGTCACGATTCGTGGCACAACAGCTGTTACCGTACCCAATCATGCGATGAAAGTCGAGAATGTGAAGGATGATGGTATTATTGGTTACTCGGTGGAAAATATGCGAGTAGAAAATACGCTTACAAGAACTATCGGACATATGGAATCAGCTGGGAAACCAGCACAGCGATACAATGTTTGTGCCACAATGCGCAAGATGCAGCACCCTGACCCAGGTCTGGCTTATTATGTCCGTTACCCCAACAGTCGAGATGTGACCTTCCAGCACAATGTTGTCCTTGACAATCCCTATTGGGAAGGTTTGGATGGGCACAGTGTCCAAGGTATGACGATCGCTCAGAATGTTGTGGTCGGGGTGGATCGCGCCATCGTGGTAGGTGGGCAAGACTATTCCAAAAACGAGGCATTGCCCGTCGATGATAAAGGCTATTATTACCCGTCCCAAGATGTCACTATCACCAATAACCGCATTAATCAAGCCGTCGATCGTCAAACATGGCAACCCAAGAACCAAACCAAAAGCCAAGTAGGAATTGCTGTATGGGGAACGACCCACGTTGCCCCTGGTCCTAGAGTCACCGGCTATACGAATGGCGTGGTGCAAGGCAATGCCATCGATGCTATTGAGCCAAGAGGTGCCGATACGCCCTACTATGGTGCCATCGCGCTGAAGTTGGTCGGCAACAAAGCAGGCACGGAAAACGAAGCGCAGCCACAAGGCATGCAGGTCACGCAAAATACCATCGGAAAAGCTGCCGACAACTCCGTCCAATTAGCGGGCATCAGTTCTGCTGGTGGCACGCGCAATACAACCCTGACCTCGAATCACATCGGGGCGATTGGCAGTAGTAGCCCGGCAGCCCAAGCCGTTATCGGCAAGCGCACGCACGCCCCCATCACGTTACGAGAAAGCGATAACACGATGACGTTTCAACACAACATCATTGCCAACCAGAACGCGGTCATGGTGCAAGACGATAAATATGGCATCCGTTCCAACATGCATCTGGAAGGTCGGACCACGAATCAATGGGAGGACCCGAAAGACAACGCCGGGCGCCAACAGGATACTTATAGTTATGCGATCACCAATGTCCAATGGGACGGCGAAACGGGCACGGTGACGGGCAATGTCGGCAACCAAGTGGGGGCGGTGGAGATCCATCAAGGCAGCCGTTCCGCGGTGTTAGCAAACAACCAACAAGTGGTCGCCAATACCTATACCCGCATCAATCCGGCGACTCGGACATTTCGTATCCAATCCAACGCCTTGAAAGGAACGAACTATCGCGAACTCTATCTTGTAGCGAACAATGATCCGATTAATCTGAACCCCATAACGAATATTTCTGGGCATATCTATAAAGTGAATCTGCAGGCTGTACAACAAGGCGCGTGGTATGCGATCACACCGCAAGCGTATGATGTCCAACAAGACACGCGTTTGCAAGTAAACGTCGGTGCCTTGATTAAACAGGTGCGCGTGGTCGAATACCCCGCGGAGGGAAGTAACGAAGCGATGACAGTGCTCCAAGACAAGGTGCCCGTCGACCAAACATCGATGCAATTTGACTTTCAACTCCCGAATCGCACCAAGGAGGATGTTTACCGTGCCATTTGGATCGAAGGATACGATGCCGAGAACAACCTGGCAACCACACAAAAACTACCCTTACAAGATGCCGCAGGTTTCAAAGTGGCACCCAATCTGTATAATGTGGACACCGTCTCCTTGCGCGGAACCGTTGGACCACTGGTAAACCGGATACGTCTGAGTGAAGATGGCATCGTTAAACGGTTGCTCGCGATCTCCAACCCAGCCGTTGAGTTTGTCATGAGTTTGAAAGGACATGTGACCCCATCGGATAACCGAGCCATCCAGTTATCTTCCTATGATAAGTTCGATAAACTTCGCCAAACGACCAATGTGGAATGTGTGAAGAGTGGCATGGGGATGACGATTCCGACCTATGATTTGAGCCAATCCGAGCTGACCGGCACATTAGAACCGAATCATGCCATTGCCAAAGTGCATATACAAGTAAATGGTAAGACTGTGCAAGTGGTGGACATTCCACCGGGCACCCAGACTTTCCGAGGCGATATGACAGGCAAAATCCCATCCGCACTCGCCGAAGTCACGTTATTGCCAGAAGATAAAAACGGCTATATCTGGCAGAAATACCAAGCCACCGCGCAGCTCGTAGATACGCGTTACGACCTGGCCTTAGACACCGGGGCAGCGGCTTACTTTTATGGCAAAACGAATGTGACAGGAAAAGTCAACAGTAGCCTGGTCGGACGCATTGAAATGTGGGTCGATGGCGTGCGCAAAAATAATTACGCGGTGCTAGAAGGTAGCGGTACCTTCATGATCAACATGGCTGGACGGGTGCCGAGCGCCACCAGTCAAATCACGGCCAAAATCTACGACCGCGCCACGGACACGTTACAAAAAGAACAAGAAGTACCCATGTTACCAAGTAGACCATCTTAATACAAAAAAAGAAGGTGCTTGTCACCACGTTTGGTGATAGGCATCTTCTTTATACAGAATTTGTAGAAAAGGGATAGCACTTAAAGGGATATAAAAGTGCTATCGTAGAAAAATACATGAAGACATGTACTGTGCGGCAATCATAGCATAAAATAGACGCAGATTCAATAGACGTTTAACAGGAGAAGAGAAGTAAAGGATAACAAGAAGTAAAATGCCTGATACTACTTAACTTCAGAACATAGGAAGTATAAAATATGGGAGAAATGCACGGCAATAGTTCTCCCATATTTACAAATATAAGAAAAAAGAGATTGCTATTTACAAGTGTTGTGTGATACATTTTAGTGGAGATGTATTGCTCAATTACAAACAGAAAAGGGGCTTAACAAGATGAAAAAGGGACTATCACGAGTACTATTAGTCATGATCGCCATTGCGATGATCGTGTCTACGATTCCAGCATACGAACCGCATGCGGAACAAGGAGTGCCACCAGCAGAAGGAACAATAGAAGGCACGTCAGAAAAAACAGAAGTTGTCGAGGAACAGGTGGAAAAAGAGCAACAAGACACACAAATGACAGAAGATGAGAAGACAGAACTCTCTTCCGTGAAGGTAGACGGCGATTGGAAAGATCCTTACTATGAGGGTAAAAGAATGTTAAGAAGTGTGCAGGATAAACCAGAAAAAGCAACGATTAAAACCGTATCGAACGGTGTTGGAACTGGAACAGGTGCGATGAACTTGTCATGGAAAGCGATGCCAGGTGCGACAGGGTATAAAGTGATTATTGGTAACGGCTATAACTACGAGTATTTTACGGTAGGGAATGTGACATCATGGACGACGAAAGGCAAAGGTATTTTCCCTACCAAAGCAGAACTAGACAAAGGTTTGTATCGTTTCCATACGGATGGAAAAGGAACAGAATTTGCGAATGATCCGACGCAATTATACGAGAATACATTTAAAGCAGGAACGACGTGGACATTGCGCGGTCAAAAGAAATATATTATCCGTATTTTAGCGATGTATGCTAGTGGAGATGGTCCAACATCCGATATTACGGAGGCGGTAATGCCACCAGAAACACTACCAGCAAAACCAGAGAAATCGACAATTAAAACGACATCTAGTGGTGCTGGAACAGGTACAGGATACATGGATATCTCATGGCAAGCCGTATCTGGTGCGATTGATTATAAAGTAGTCATCAGCAACGGCTACAACTATGAGTATTTCAACACAGGAAATGTGACCAATTGGTCTACCAAAGGGAAAAATATCTTCCCAACACAAGCCGAAATAGTAAATAAACAATATAAGTTCCATCAAGATGGCAAGGGCGTGGAATTTGCGAGTGATCCACGTGCATTGTACGAGAACGGCTACCAAGCAGGAAGTACGTTTGGCTTACGTAACCAGACGAAATATATCGTGCGTATTCTAGCTGTTTACCCATGGGGAGACGGTCCAACATCGGATATCACGGATGCAATCATGCCAATCGAGCAAATGGCGAAACCGACGGTAACGAGTTATCGTTCCGAAGGTGATGCAAGTACAGGGTACTTGGATGTCAGTTGGCAACCTGTAACCGATGCCATTTCCTATAAAGTTGGGCTGTTCAACGGGTTTAACTACCAATACGTAAACGTAGGTAAAACAACGAACTGGAGTACCAAAGGGAAGAAATTGTGGGCATCCAAAACAGATATTGCGAATGGAAACTACCAATTGCATACAGATGGGACAGGTAGTGAGCTACCAATGGATCCGATGCAGACATATATCGCAGCGAACAAAGCGAATCCAAATGTGAACTATAGTGATCGTTTATTCTATTACACTCGTGTTATTGCAGTTCTGACCGATGCAGAAACACCAGTATCTGATGCGGCTGTTGTGACAATGCCGTATAAGACAATTGATGATGTGGACTTATCATCGAGAGGAATTGATGATAAAGTAGGGGCTATTGATTTATACTGGGGTGAGGTAACAGGAGCTCAAGGGTATATAGTATGGGTTTTTGACGGATTAACATACAATAGATTTGATGTAGGAAAAGCAACAGGTTGGACGTCGCAATCTCAAAACTTATGGCCCACAGTTGACGAAATAAGCCAAGGCAAAGGTTCACTACATTTTGATAAGAAAGGATCAGAACTATCGATTACTCCAAGTCTTGTTTACAAGGCAAATGGGAGCAGTTATTCTGATAAAAATGTATATTGGACAAGGGTCACTGCCTATGATAAAGACGGGCAAACGATTGCTATCAAACAAAATGATACCATTAAGATTGAAGCTTTACCTAGTGATGGGGCAAGAACTGTCGTAGAAGGGAACGTCGTTCAGATATATCCAAGTGCTGCCGATGCGGATGAAGAATCGGAAGAGATAGGACCAGAAGTTGATGAAGAAAATGGTTATATCATTGTCTCTGATGAGGACTTAGGCTTACTAAAAGCGGCAGGTTCTACTCAAGTATCAAGGTGGGGTGGATGGAGTTATACGCACATTGCTGTATCAACAGGTGTAGCAGGGAACGCGCTTAATCTTGCTTTTTACTCTGGATTAGCAGGCTCTGTAGCGATGTTTGGAATCCCAGCTTGGGCTATAGGGAGCTTGCTAGGAGGTGCGCAATTGACAAACCATGGTCAAGCGCCTGGTAGGGAAGTAGCGAAAAAATGGGATAAAAACAAAAATGGTTGGATTGGTTTCTACAAACAGTGGGGATACAATGCTGCTGGCAAACAAGTTGCATCTAGGTATACCACTAAATAGTTGCTAATGGGGGTGAGAGCATTGTATAAAAAATGGAATGATTTTTATGAGGAGCATCCTTATTGGAGTGTCTTGATAATAGTTAGTGTAAGTAGTGGGATAACTATTTTGATAGAATATATAGTAAATCGTGATTTTATAGTAAGTGGTGATTTTTTAGAATTCGGATTTTATGGAGTACTATTTTATACTATTGGATGGTTATTACTTGCTAGGAGAAGAGTGAAAAAAAATAAAAAGTAGTTCATTTAAAGAAAGGGCGCACTGAAAAAAGTGAGGCTCTTTCTTTGTATATGTGGTGTCAAAAAGCATGCTTTTTGACACATTCAGATAAGAATAGAAATCACGTCTCAAAATATCCGAAAATAGATTTTGAAACATATTGCTTATGTAGTATGTTTTTTGATATATGTTGAGAAAAATGGAACTTTTGACTTAGCCCCCAAATTTATTTATGATGGAAGGTACAAGAAGAAAGAGGTGTGCTACATGGAAGAATCAACATTATTGGAAAAAATAAGTAATCGAACGATATTAGAAAATGACCCGTTATTTGCGGAAATTCATCACATCGTAAAGGAGAACAAAGAAAATGTGTGGCGGTTAAACACTAGTTATTTATCGGAAAAAGAAAGAAACGATGTGGTTTCGGATATTATAGGGAAACCCGTAGATCCAACATTTTCTGTTAATTTGCCTTTATATACG
Source organism: Listeria grandensis (assembly GCF_014322885.1). Lineage (NCBI taxonomy): Bacteria > Bacillati > Bacillota > Bacilli > Caryophanales > Listeriaceae > Listeria > Listeria grandensis. The sequence continues at coordinate 7,123 of NZ_JAASUG010000015.1, forward strand.
GATTTTGGTAGACATTTATATATTGGAAAACATGTGTTTATTAATTGTAATGTTATGCTCACAGACTTAGGCGGTATTTACTTAGAAGATCATGTACTGATTGGCCCAGGTGCAACAATATTAAGCGTAAACCATCCAGTGGACCCTGCCATTCGAAGAGGACTTCAATTGAAATCTGTGAGAATTAAAAAGAATGCTTGGATTGGAGCAGGTGCAACAATTCTTCCAGGTGTGACGGTAGGAGAAAATGCAGTAGTAGCAGCGAATGCAACCGTTACGAAGGATGTGCCGGATAATACGATAGTAGCTGGAATTCCTGCTAAAGTTATCCGATCCATTGATACGGAAGAAAATATCTAGAGTTTAAAATTATAGACTTGATCAGTATGACTAGGAAAGTCTGATTTCCTGGTCTATTTATATGACTAGAAAATCGTCTATAAATGAAAGTCTATATATTGTCATAGAAGAGACCTGTATTCCAATACATAGCACTAGCATAACAAAAAAAGAGGCACACAACATGTGTCTTTTTTTGTTGGGGATGTGGTGGTTAATCTCCTTAAAAACGTCAATTTGGATATTTTGCGTTAAACGGATCAATGCAAGCGTCATCTTTGGCGTTTTTTTGAGAATTAATGCCTTATTTTGTATACATCATTTACATGTGAAAACAGATACAATAATTAAACAGAGTCGTGATGAGGCTATTTTTCATCACCAATAAAAGGAGTGGAATCATACTATGCAAGCATATCAAAGAAGAAAGAAATACCGAAGTTGGATCCATATAGGGCTAGTAGGTGTATTGCTAGGAAGTGGCGTTCTCACATACGTCCCCCGAATTCGTTCGCATATAGCATAGAAGCCAAGACGCTGACGGATACCCAAAGCAACAAGGACAACACCAACCATTCCAGCCAATAGTACCTATTGCTCGCTTTTTCCAGATACAAAATTAGCGATAACAGTGGCGAAACAAATGTACCCCAGCGCCTATTTCGAAGGTTTGGGTTTGGGATAAAAAGTAACACAAGAAGAACTCAACCGAGTGACAGAAATCAGCGAAAACTGGGATATTACCGAAAACCCAGATCTGTTAGTAGGTTTGAATAAACTGGAATGGATCTCAATCGTAAATAATAAAGTGCAAGATATTTCGAGGATAAAAAATTTAACCATTTAGGTTTAAGAGGCAATCAAATCACGGATGCAAGCCCGATTGCTGGGTTAATAAAATTGGGACTTATTGGTTTTCCAAGTGGGAGCTCTGTTCAAAGTTTGGAACCATTTCAGAGCCTATAAAATTTATGCAGGATATTTTAGGTTTAAAAGCTGGTGACGTAGTAGCTATCAGTCTATGTGAAAGGTATAGGGGGAAATCTGGCAAAGTAAGAGATAACTGTACTAGCTGAGTAATGTAGACATGGTTCCGTCATTTAGAATAGGAGATCAAATATCAATGAAAAGGGAGTAGGAAATATGAAGCATCTTAAAAAAATAGGCGTATACCTTAGCATTTTATTACTTTTAGGTACAAGTTTACCTTCAGAAATTTATGCGGTATCAATAACTGACAAAATGCTGCCAGAAATAACTGGAAAAATGGATAAAAAGAGTTTGCGAAAGGAAAAATTGGCCAAGTTCACGAAACAAATGACAGCGGCAAGTACTAAACAAGCGAATGAAATCGTCATCGATGGGTTAATCTATACGTACGATACCACAACGAAAACAGCAACGTTGACTGGAGATTCTAAAAACCGTGGGAAATTGGAAGTCCCATCCTCCATTACCATTCAACAAGAAGTCTTTACTGTTACCAAAATTGGTGATTACGCCTTTCGAGGATCATCTAATATATTTTCCGCGGTAATTCCTGGAAGCGTCAAGGAGGTTGGTGATTACGCCTTTAGTGTCAGCCATTTGAAGATTTTGACCATAGAAGAAGGAGTAGAGGTGATAGGAAGCTTTGCCTTTGACTTTACTGACCTAGAGGAAGTGATATTGCCAGCGAGCATGAAATATATTGGGCTTGCGTCTTTTTCACTGTGCGATTACTTAAAACAAGTTACAATTAAAGGAGCACCAGTTATTGAGGAGTCAGCATTTGCGGTGAATGACATAGCAAGGCTGCATTTATCAGATGAGATTCGTGAGATTGGTCCTTTTGCGTTTAGCGGTAATCAACTGAAAAACATCCAACTACCGAAGAGGTTAGAAAAAATAGGCGCAGGTGCTTTTTATAATAATCAAATTACTACCTTGACATTACCCGAAAATATGACAAGCGTTGGAGATCGGGCTTTTTATCAGAATCAGCTACAAGAAGTACATGTGTCATCCTCGCTGCAAGATATAGGACAAGATGTATTTGCTGTTAATCCAGCGTTGATGAAATACTTCGTAAAGGGATCAGGGAAGGATGCCTTTGTATCTGCTTCGAAAAATGCGAGCATACTAGATGGTGCTGTATTACACGAGGAGGGCGCTGCGAAAAGTCAGTATACCACGGATAAGCGATATTACTACCTGAAAACTGGAGAAAAGCTAGATTTGAGTGTACAGGATATCCCATTCCTTTTTCAAGGGGACCAGAAAGCATGGAAATCAGCTATTGTGTGGGAAAAAGATGGGAAAACGCTGGCTCGAAATGTAGATACATGGCAGGTTACCATGGATGGTGTTTCAGCCGAGGGAGTTTATCAAGCAACGGTGTTAGGTGAAAAATTAGATCCGATTACGGTGGTGCAAGGTGAAGAGCCAGTCTCTGCCCCAGTAACCGTCACCTATCGCGATGCACAAGGGAACTCGCTCGCCCCAGATGATGTGCTACATGGTATCTATGGTGATGCATACACAGCAACAGAAAAAACGATCCCAGGCTATCGTGTCACAACACCACCAGAGAATCAAAAAGGGACATTCACGGCTGTGGCACAAACAGTTTCTTATGTCTACAAGGCTGTAACAGCGAAGGCGATTACAATTCGCCATATCAATGAATTCGGGGAGTTAATCCGAGCACCAGAAGTCCTCGAAGGAATTTACGGAGACGTGTTGGAAGTACAGGCAAACCCAACGACGGAATACCAACTATGGAAAGCGCCATGGCAGACCAACTACACGTTCTCCGAGGAGGCACAAACCATCACTTTCCAATACGCCAAAGATATTGTACCACTGGGAAGCACGTATAGGTCTCTGTTTAAAAAAGAAGGATTGATTGTTAAGGCGGTTATGGAACAATTTGGAGATTTCATGGATGATCCTGTGACACAAGAAAAGATGGATCAAGTAAAGGAATTAACTATTGATGATGAATCTGCCTGGTTTTACAATGTAGAAATGGAGGGTTTAAAATATGCGCATCATTTGAGGAAATTAGTGTTAGATGATTGGTCTTATTTTCCATCGCCAGGCTATTTGGGAACGATTACAAATCTAGATGCATTAGCCAATCTCGCGGATCTAGAAGAAATCTCATTAGAAGGGGAAATGATAGAAGATATTACAGGCCTAGACAAATTATCGAAGCTTAAGCATTTGAATTTGGTGGGGAATCTAATTACAGATCTCACACCATTGACACAAATGCCGAAATTAACTTACTTGGATTTAACGCACAATTTAATTAAAGATGTCAGTCCTTTAGCTGGGATGACACAATTAGAATACCTTGGTCTATCACAAAACCAAGTGGCGCAATTAGAGCCATTTGTTTCGCTGACTAATTTACAGGAACTATATATAGGAGGCCCCATCAGTGATTTTCGCTTATTAGATGATTTACCATTGATTCATAATCCAGAGGCTAAGTGGCGTTTTGATGCGGAGATTCAATTGCCGGACGCCGTTGCAGGAGAGCCCATTTTTATGCAAGCCTTTGATCCATTTGGGCGACAAATAACATTTTCTTATTCTGAATTGGACGGATCATCATACTTTGCTGGTAAATACGATGGAAATGCTTATGCTACATTCTTCAGAGCAGGGGACGGCCAAGTGACGTTTATCATGAATAGGGACGAGCTAAACACGAAAGGGTATGTTCGTATTGAATTTCACCAGCGGATACTACCTTCTAGTAAGGCTGGGGCTCCTGTGACGGTGCGGTATGTGGATGGAGCTGGAGCTACTATTGCAGAAGAAGAAACACTAGAAGGCACGTATGGGTATGCTTTCGAAGCGGATATAAAAGAAATAGCAGGATATAAACCGAAGCTTTACCAACGAGATGCGACGGGCTATTTCAGTGATAAAGCGCAGACCGTGGCGATTAATTATGAAAAAGAAGCGGTACCAGAAGCGAAAGCAGTCACAGTCAACTATGTGGATGAGTCTGGACAAACGATTGCAGCAAGGGATGTTTTTACAGGAACATATGGCGAAACATACGAAGCCCAAGCAAAGGAAATTGAGGGTTATCAGTTACTGCAACAGCCAGATAATAGAACAGGGAAGTTTACGGAACAGGAACAGACCGTAACGTTTGTGTATAAAAAAGAAGCGGTACCAGAAGCAAAAGCTGTCACGGTCAACTATGTAGACGAGTCTGGACAAGCAATTGCTGAGCATTCGGTATTAACGGGTGTTTTGGGGGACAGTTATACAGCAACAGCACTTGAAATACTGGGTTACCAATTAAAAGAGGCGCCAAGTAATGCTAGTGGTACATTCAGCGAAGAGGAGCAGACTGTAACGTTCATTTATAAAAAACAAGTGGAGCCAGAAGCGAAAGCCGTGACAGTAAACTATGTAGATGAACAAGGACAAACGTTGGCTGCAAGTCGTGTACTAGAAGGCGCATACGGGGAACCCTATCAGGCACATGCCCTCAAAATTGCAGAGCATACAATAAAAACAGTACCAGCTAATGCGGTGGGAATATTTACAGAAAGCACGCAGACCGTAACATTTGTGTACATGAAGCAAAGCGAAGCATCTCCAGATTTAGGTCAAGGGACTGTGGACATCGTGCACATGGATGAGACTGGAAAAATGCTAGCAGTAGAGCAACTGGTTGGGAATATTGGAGAAACGTATATGGCTCAAGAGAAGACGTTCGCTGGTTATCATATCCAAACACGCCCTACGAACCGAACAGGAGCTTTTACACCAGAAACCCAAACCGTTACGTTCCTCTATAAAAAGAACGAGGGGTTGCCAAGTCAAGTATCTCCACCAACTATCGTGTCCCCTTCACCAGTTGGTCATGGTATCGTGATTGCACCCCCAGCTACAGTGCGGTCCATACCGAAACGAGCATCAGAAACGAAAATCCCAATGGCGACAACCGAAGCGGATAAAGCACCAGAAAAAATACCTGCATTGGGAAGCACACCATGGAATGAGATGCATTTTCTGATTGGGGCGGCTTGTATACTGTTAGGCCTCCGCTTATTCCGGAAGTATTAGACTATAAATTCCAGTAAAATAATTAAAAATTGGAGAGATTATGGGACATAAGTTTAACTAAACTCAACGGATGTCCCATAATCATGTGGATAAAAGCAAATAGAAGAAACACGCCATGAAGTGGAGAAATAGATAGCTTTTTTGCAGAAATGAGAGCAACTTGATAAGGGGAGCTCTATCTTGTCTGCTTTACGAATATCAGTTTCCATATTAATGAAGTTGGAAAAAGATGATCATATTATTAACCAGAGTGAAGCCCCCCATCTCGGGCCAGAGATGAGGGCTTCTTTTTGGTTAGACGTACCGTCTACTTTCTTTTTTTCTTTTCTTTGAGTATCAAACAATGTATGTTATAACCATAATATGCGATACTGGATAGAAAGAGGGCAATTTCCGTGAATGAAGTAGAACCGATTAAAGATTTGGCCAAAATTGATCTTATGAAAGATATTTTAGCAAATGAAAAAAGACCAGCAAAAACAATTCTGTGATCCTGACCAAAAAACTGCAGAAAGAGATTCTGGCTTTTTGTGGAAGAACAATATCCTGTTTGGTATACAGCACAAGATTTGGATCAGTATCTTTTTGTTAGTCGGCAGCATCAGCCTGGTGGGCAACCAATTAGTCGACGCCAGGTGTAGGTGATTTTATCGGAAGCCGGGAAAAAGGCAGGCTTGAAAAATATTGGGCCGCATAGTATGAGCAAAACGTTTGGTTATCATTTGTATAAAAATGGAACGAGTGTTGAGCTGATTCAGGATTTACTAAATCATTCTTCCGCAAAGATCACGCTGTGAGTAGTTTAGGTCTATAAATACTCGGAAACTATGATCTTTGCTTTCGTGGTATTTGATTATTTAATAGAAAAAACGATGTTACTATTATTATTGATCCAGAAGAGCGGACGCTTGTTTCTGGGATTACATTAATGAAGGGAAGGCAATCAAATGGATATAATAAACATTATTTTTAACCCTCCTCGCCGATGGGGACTACGTGGAGATCTTTATTTGTGGGATAAATTAAAAGATTACTTTATTGAAAATGGCTTGCTCCATTCAATAAACGATTTTGAGCATAAGCTGTATTCTCTATTTCATCGTTTTGTTGGTGTTCAATTAGGTTCTGAGAATATGAGTTATGTTGAAGAATTTGCACACGGAGGGATGTCTAGCGGTTCAATAGATCATCAATTTTGGATAGATACTGGTTTTCCTATATTGATTGCAAATTATATTAGGGTTGTGAGAGATTGAAAGAGAGAGGATGGAAAACATGACTAAGATTATTTCAGTAGGGGGTCTCACTTCATAAAAGTCTACTTTGAGAAAATACCAATGACGTTTTCTTATGATATGGATAAAATGGATAGGATAGTTAGCAAAGCATTATTCAAGCGCAATGAAATGGAAGTGACAGTACAGTGCGCTGCATCAAAAACATACTTAGATGAATGAGACGAGATTTTGCGTCGGGCACCTTTGACTTCTGCTAGGTTTGGTAGTTATTATAGCAAGCATGGTAAAATAGAAGTAAGAAACGGGGGCGGAAAATGATGAAAGATGAATTACTGCAAATACCTGGTATTGGTAAGCGTTTGAGTGAGGCGCTACATAATATTGGGGTTTCTAAAATCGCAGACTTAAAAGGTAAAAATCCGCTACATTTGTATGAGTTGATGTGTGAATTTGAAGGTGAGCGGGTCGATCCTTGTGTCTTGTACACGTTTCGCTGTGCGGTGTATTTCGTGGAGACGGAAGATCCGGAGCCGGCGCTTTTGAAGTGGTGGAATTGGAAGGATCGGTTATATCCTGGGGAGGTGGAGTGATGGGAACACTTGCGGAGCGTTTGGCGAGTAGTGGTCGGATCGTATTTTTGACGGGAGCTGGTGTTTCGGTGCCTTCGGGGATTCCAGACTATCGCTCGAAGAATGGGCTTTATACTGGTCGGGAGAACCCGGAATATTTGCTGAGTGCGACGTGTTTACAGAACGAGCCGGATAAATTTTATGCGTTTGTGCGGGATAATATGTACTATCCGGACGCGGAGCCGAATGCGATTCACGAGAAAATGGCGGAGATCGAGCGTCGTGCGGGGAAAAAGGTGACGGTTGTGACGCAGAATATCGATGCTCTGCATGCAAAAGCTGGATCGCGCAACGTGGTGGAATTTCACGGTAGTCTGTATCGTTGCCATTGTCAGAGGTGTGGCATGACGGTGCATTCGGAACAGTATTTGGAATCGGATAAACATGAGAACTGCGGTGGCATCATTCGCCCAGAAGTCGTATTATACGAAGAAAACTTGCCAGAAGTTGCGATAAATGGTGCGCTAGCTGCAATTACGGAAGCCGATTTGATCGTCATCGTAGGAACATCCTTCAAGGTAAGTCCATTCTGTAACCTAACAGACTATCGCAAAAGCGGAAGCACCGTTTTTGCAGTGAATCAGGAGTTGCTACGACTACCATTCCAATATACGATGATCCAAGACGACGCTGTCAGTATTTTTAAAGAATTATGATTTCTTGCAGAATCCTAGCGAAACATGGTAAAATTTTAAAAGTATGGACAAACTTTAAATGAAGCCGAGGTTCTTATTTTTATCTTTTTGGGTAGAGATGAGGAGCCGATTTACATGGAGTATGCTCTACACTATATTAAAGGAGTGGATGGTTGGATGAACCCTGACCCCGAGAGTCAGCAGATTATTGTACAATTAATTCTTATTTTGGTGTTGACGTTACTCAATGCGTTTTTTGCTTCGGCGGAAATGGCTTTAGTATCGCTCAATAAAAACCGTGTCAGATCGCAGGCGGAGCAAGGGGATAAGAAGGCACAGCTGCTCGTGAAAATGATAGATGATCCGAGCCGATTTATTGCGACAATTCAAGTTGGTATTACGCTTGCTGGATTCTTCTCCAGTGCAGCCGCGGCAACGAGTATTGCTTCAGTTCTGGGAACGCGCTTTGGTGGTACAGCTTTTGCGAATGAGATGGCTGTAGTCGTTGTGACGATTATTTTATCTTATATTACGCTGGTTTTTGGTGAGCTTTATCCAAAACGGATTGCTCTGCAAAAAGCGGAGGCTATTTCTCGTTTTTCGGTACGACCAATCATGATTGTTAGTTTTGTTTTAGCACCTTTTGTCAAATTCTTGTCGTTTTCAACGAATGTACTCGTAAAGTTAACGCGCATGAATAAAAATGAGAATGCGGAGAAAATGACGCGTGAGGAAATGCAGCTCATTATTGAGACTGGTCGGCGTGATGGTGCTATCGAAAAAGCAGAACTTGACATGCTTCGTGGTGTGTTTGAAATGGACACGATTTATGCGAAGGAAGTGATGGTGCCGCGGACGGATAGCTTTATGATTGATGCGAATGAGGATTCGGGCATATTGGTGGATAAACTTTTGGAACGCAATTATTCGCGTATTCCGGTTTATTTGGACGATATGGACTCGGTGTATGGTATTTTGCATATGAAAGATTTATTTTTGGCGGCGAGGAAACAAGGTTTTGATAATATCGACGTGAAGCAGTTAGTAAAAGAGGCTTTTTTCGTGCCAGAAACGATTTTTGTGGATGATTTGTTGAAAGCGATGCAAAAGTCGCATAATCAAATGGCAATCTTGATGGATGAGTATGGCGGCGTTGCGGGTATCGTGACGGTGGAGGATTTATTGGAGGAAATTGTTGGCGAGATTGATGATGAGTTTGATGCGTTGTCTGACGAGGTGAGGCAGTTGGATGAGCATACATTTATCGTTGAGGGAAGAATGCCGATCGATGATTTCAATGAAATGTTTCATGTGGAACTTCCTGATAAGGGGATTGATACGATTGCGGGCTTTGTCCTGACGCAGCTTAAGACGATTCCGGATGATGGAGAAGAGGTCGTTTTAGAATATGATACGTTAACTTTTATTGTGACCGAGATTAAGGATTCACGGGTTGTCACGATGAGAGTGGAGATAAAGCAGGTTGAAGCGGAATAATTAAAAAATGCGTTTCTGGGAGAAGTCCTAGAGACGCATTTTTTGATTAGATGATTGTTTTTAGTACTTGATTGATTTTGTAGCGGCCAAATGGGAGGAGTTGTTGTAAGAATGTGTCTAGCGTCTCGTTGTCAAAACAGGATTTTATCATGTAGCACGTGTCACCGGTCGTTTTGTTGAATTCGATAATTTGATCGTAGCTTTTTACAAGGTCTTCGAATTCTTTAAAGGCGCTGGTGGACATGTAAAATAGGATGATTTGTAGGTGAGGATAGGATTGCTGGATCGTGAATTTCTGGATGGTCTTGTTGTCTTGAAGTTGCTGGACGCGAAGCCCAACGGATTGGCCGGTCATGAAAACTTGTTCGCCGACGTCTTTCCATGATAAGCGGCTATTTTCTTTTAGGATGCGCAAGATTTTCTCATCAATATGATCCATGATAACTCCTTTCAACTTGAAAATGAATGTGTGGATTTTCTTTCAGCGGCGTATGTTAAAATGATGCCGTTTTCGTTACACTTAGTATATCAAATGAAAGAGGTGTTTCAAGTGAAAAAAGGACTTATCGTAGTGGATGTGCAAAACGATTATTTTGAAGGTGGCGCAATGCCTTTATTTAAGCCAAATGAGGCATTGGAAAATGCAATTCGGATACAAGCGGATTTTCGTGCGCAGGGTTTGCCGATTTTTTATGTACAGCATGCGGGAACGTCGGAAGCGGGGTTTTTAGTGGAGGGTACGGAGGGCGCTGAGATTCATGCAGGGTTATTACCGATCGCGACGGAAAATGAATTTGTTGTGCGGAAAACGACGCCAAATAGTTTTTTTGAGACGGATTTAGGTGAGAAATTGAAAGCGACGGGTGTGGAGCAGGTTGTGATTGTGGGGATGATGACGCATGTGTGTATAGATTCGACGACGAGGCAGGCGAGCGAGTTGGGGCTTTCGCCGATTGTGATTGCAGATGCTTGTACGGGGCCTGATGTTGTATTTGATGGCAGAAAAACAAGTGCGAAAGATTTGCAGATTTCGTTTATGGCGGCGCTTGGATTCTTTGCAGATGTGCAGCCGAGTTATAAATAAGGGAACGTAAAGAGGACTCGCAACCTAAATTATGGGTCCTCTTTGAGGCTTGAGATGCGTCCGTTTTATCGGTATGATAGGGGTAGATGAAAACGGGGGTGCGTGGCTTGTCGAATATTAAGGATATTGCAAAATTGGCGGGGGTTTCAGTGACGACGGTATCGCGGGTTTTGAATGATCATCCGTACGTGGCAGAGGAAAAACGTAAGCGTGTTCAAAGTGTGATGGCGGAGCTTGATTATAGTCCGAATCGGAATGCGGTGGATCTTAGTCGTGGACGGACGAATACGATTGGTTTTGTGCTACCGTACAATGATCATCCGTGGTTTGATAAGGTGATGAATGGCGTGCTGGAGCTTGCTTTTGCGAAATGTTATTCGGTCGTGATTTGTCCGACGGGATATGATCAAGCGGAAGAGGAGCGGTATTTGCGGATGCTGAAAACAAAACGGATTGACGGGCTGATTATTGCGTCGCGGGCCAATGATTGGGAGACGATTGCGCCGTATGCGAAATATGGACCGATTGTGGCTTGTGAATACATTAATCATCCGCTGATTTCGTGTGCGTATGTGGATCAGCTTCAGGCGTACTCGGATGGTTTTCAGGCTTTGAAGGATGCGGGACACGCGCGTGTGGCTTTTACGGTTGGGCGCGAGGAGCAGTGGAGCAATAGCACGCGCTTGAAAATGATGGCGTATGAGGCGGTGTTTGGCGAGGTGGATGCTGAACTGGTTTTGCAGGATTGTTATGATGTGGCGGACGGGAAACAGGCAGCTGAGGTGTTCTTGGCTTTGGCGGAACCTCCGACGGCGATGTATGCGAATGGGGATGAGGTCGCGGCGGGGATGCATTATTTTGTGACGCATCGGGGCTTGACGGTGCCGGGAGATATGGCGATTCTGGGTGAGGAAAATTTGCCGATTGCGGATGTGCTGGATATTTCGACGGTGGACAAGAGTTTGCGGGAGATTGGACGCGTTGCTGTGGAGCTATTTTTGGATGGGAAAGTGGAGAAGAAGCAGGTGCAACATAAAATAATTATGCGAAATTCGATTTAATCGCTTGACCTGAAACGCATTTCATCGTTTATAACTAAGGTATAGAAAAAGCGAAGGAGGCGATGGAAATGCGCGTAGAGGGTATGTGTAAGGTAACGGCGAACTTGGGAATGGAATTTCAGTATGGTGAATTTTATTTGGAACGGGATTATCTGGTTTTTGATCGTAATTATAGCTTAGGCATGAAAAAACGGCAGACGTTTCCAATTGCTAAATTGACAGATATTGCGATGGTTTCGGAGAATGGACAGCTGTATGTGACATTTGTGTGTGGTGATATTGTGTTCGAACTGGAGTCGCCAAGTGCTGGTGATTTGGGTGCGTTTGCGAGGGAATTGCGGACGTTGCGCGACGGGGCGAAATTAGAAACGAAGCATTTTAGATATGAGAAGGAACGCCAGTATACGACGCATCATCAGCATCATTTTGTGGAGTGATGGCTCGGAAAAACCGCGTGATAGTTTGAAATATATTTAGATGGAGAGTGTGAGAGGACAGCATAGACTGTACTTTTCACGCTTTTTTGTTTTGCGCGGGGAGAATGATGGTAAAGAGGAAGAAGGCTATATTGGATTGGAGGGATATAAGATGATGCGAACCAAGATTATGATTGGGGCATTATTAGTACTTCTCACCATGATGTTTTCTTCGAGTGTAAATGGGGCGGTGAATGTATCGCTTGATGCGAAAAAAGCAACGATGAATAGCCAGATGATAGAAACGGCTTTACAAAAAGCGAAGAGTAGTAAATCGGCATCGGAGAAAATTGTGACGCTGCCAAAAGGTGTTTTTTTACTTGCAAAAACGGTGGTTGTGCCGGCGGGCGTGACATTGCGCGGTGCAAATGTGAACGCGATGCCAATATTGAGAATACAGCAGAATGAAGGAATTCCTGTTATCAAGATGGGAAGTGATACGAAGCTTGAAAATGTTGTTTTGGATGGGCAAAGTACGGTGAGGCATGTAAATCAGAAGCACAATGGGGTTGAAATTGTTGGTGCTAGTGCGAATCAGCGTGTGCGGAATGTGCAGATTGTGAATAGTCAGGTTCGGAATTTTGGCGGGAATGGTATTTACATGAAATATACGGATCGTGTGAGCATTTCGGGGACAACGACAAGTCAGATGGTAGTTTCGAAGATTGGTTATGCGGGAATTATCGGCTATTCGGCGAATAATACGAAGATCCAGAGGGTGACGGTACGTGATATCGGTGTGGCGGGCCAGAAGTTGGCGTACAATATTGCGCTCTCAGAGTACTTTAATAGTAAGTTGACGAGTCAGATGCAGGCAAAAGTGAATCCACGCAGTGATGGCGCGCTTATTGAGAGTAGTAATATTTTGAATAACGCGGTGTGGGAAGGGATTGATACGCATCACGGAAAAAATATTGTGGTTCGGAATAATGTGATACTGAATGTTAGGAATGCGATTGTGGTTGTGTCGATTACGCTTGCCGGGGATGCAGGGACGGTGAATCCGCCACAAAATATTGTCATACAAAATAATCGGATTAACAAGCAGGCAGATTATGTACGGCTGAAATTGACGAAATCAGAACGCTATAAGACGGTGCGTGGAATCGTTGTTGCGGGCGCGAAATTGAAGAAGAGTCGGGATGCGGTTTACGCGACAGGAATTCAAATTTTGAATAATCAGGTGGAAAATGTGCAGGCGATTAGTGTGTATGCAGGTGGAATCGTGGTAGAGAACTCATTTGGTGCGGTTGTTTTTAGTAATAAGGTGCAGCTGGAAAGGAGTGGCCGAACGAATTATAATGGGATTGCGTTGATCATAAATAATAAGCGGTTTTTGATTCGTGGGAATTACATTGGGAAGATTACGATGCCTACAACGGGGGTTATCGTTTTTCGTGGCTCGCAAAATAATGGGGAATGGAATAATGCGAAATGGAGTCGGGTGACGGGATATAGGAGTACGTTGACGAAAAATTATCGTGATGTGAAACTCTTACCAAATGGAAGTCTGACGCTGAAAGGCGCCAAGCTAATTACGCAAATTGCCGATCCCAATGGTGTGGTCGTGAGGAATACGAATAAGTACGTGTTTCAAAAATAAAGGCAAGCGATATTGTTCGGAGGAGCTAGTTCGAACTGAGTATGGGATTAGAAAACGCTTGCTTACTGCATGGGAAACAGAGTATGTGAATTCTTCATGAACATTACCTCAAATAGCTTTTCAATGACAGTATATCTAGTACAATAGGGTTATATCCTTTCACTACCCGAAAGGATAGATTGGGAAATGTGAAGTCTATTGCTCTAATCCCACTGATAGATTTCACAACTCCTTTAGAGATGCTAAGGTAATTGAACCCCTGAGATATTGCCGTAGTATTATCTAGCTTGGTATTTGAAGAGGCTCGGTCATCTACTGACCGGGTTTTTTTGTTTGCCGTTAATAATAGGAGTAAGTAGTTCGCTATTTAGGGCTAGATATAGAGATGGGGTTAAAAGGGAAGCGCTTACTTGTGACGCTTTTTTGAATTATTTGTGAATACTTGTGCAATCGTTTTCTATTATAACCTTAATTTGGTATACTTGAAGCGACAACAAGATTTTCTTTTTTATTACATTTTATGTTATTATTAGCCAATGAAACGTCTGATTCGCTGGAGGTGATGGGAATCCGTGATATGCGAGGAAGGATAAGTAAGGCGGTAAACTGATTTTAGGACATACAAAATTATTAAAGGGGTGTCAGAGAAGGATGAAGAAATTTTTAGCAGTAGCGGCAGTAGCGTTGTTAGCAGGGCAAACGGTTATATCAATCCCAAGAGTAGACGCAATGAATAAAGGAGTAACATCACAGAATGAAGCACAATCAAAGGATACTGTGCAACCAAAGGTCACCGATGAACAAACTAGAAGTTTGCCGGCAGCGATTAATGTTATTTTTCCAGATAGTGCTCTAGCAGAGGCCATTGCAAAAAAATTAGGGAAACAAGTAACGGATACTGTAACGGAAGCAGATTTGCATGGAATCCAAAGTATCAACGGTGTTTACGATTTGAACGGCAAAATAGTGAGTAATCTTTCTGGTGTAGAATACCTCACCGGAGCCTCATCCATAAAGTTAACGGATTGCCAAATAAGTGATGTAAGTCCTTTAAGCAACTTAACGCAGCTTACGACGTTGGATTTAAGCCATAATGAGATCAAAGACATAGCGCCGTTAAAAGGGCTAGTGAATTTAACATTACTTGGATTGAGAAATAATCAGGTTCATGATCTAGACGCAGTAACCAATATGAAGGATTTAGAAACGCTTGTAGTGTCGCTGAACAATGTGACGGATTTATCGCCATTGAAGGGTCTGAGTAAGGTCGTTGTAGCTATGGGCGATCAAAAGCCAGTGCAGATTTCAGCGAATCTTACTGCTGGAAAGGAATTTACGATCCAAAGTATAGTAAAGGACGTGAATGGCAACTATTTACCACTGACTGTAAGTAATGGTGGCACATTTGATCAGAAGACAGGCATAATCAAATGGCAAATTACAGACGCTTCGACGCAGCTTAGCTATAACTTTAATCAAATGATTCAAGTTGGAAACGATAGTCCGAAACTATTTAATGGTTCCGTTGTTATAAAGCCTGAGTCAGCACCACCAGTTGATCCAGGGGCAATCAGCACTATTTTTCCGGATGCCAAACTGGCCAATCTTGTTGCCACCAAGCTAAACAAACAAGTCAGTGACCAGTTGACACAAGATGACGTAGAGAAGATGACGTCATTAGATGACACAACAAAAAGCATTTCTGATATAAGAGGACTTGAACGTTTAACGAACCTAGCCGAATTAAAGTTATACTCTCCGGACTTGAAAGATTTAACACCAATAAAAGGATTAGTGGAACTAGGGACCTTACAGATTAACAGTATTGACGCCAATTTTGATGCATTAAAAGATCTTGTCAATCTAACTTCTCTAAATCTTGGTGATAGATCGAATATAAAAGATTTAAGTCCATTAGCCAAGATGGAATTCTTACAGATTTTATCAATAACCAATGCGGCAGGGAATGGACAACTCGAAGATCTTAGTGGAATATCGGGATTAAAGATGTTGCATATACTAAATCTAGAGGGGAATAAGATTAGTGATCTAAGACCGTTGAGTGGATTGCCGGAGGTAGACATATTGCGACTGGCAAGAAACATGATTACGGATCTATCGCCATTAGCGCCACTTAGCGCATTGCCAATGGGCGAAGTGACTTTACATGATCAGAAGACAACCGTGAAGTACATGGCCTTACCTGTAGGACCACCAATCAAGGTGCAAAGCCTAATAAAAGGTCTCGATGGAAGCTATCTACCGTTGACAGGTATAGATCCAGTTTCGACATTTGATCAAGCAACTGGATGGATCACTTGGACTTTACCATTTCCGGCAAGTAATCTAATGTATGGATATAATGGAAAAGTGGATATTGGTTGGGAGATGGCCGAATTTAATGTAAATGTACAGTATATGAACATCTTAGAGTAAGTCACCTAACTTTAAATGATCAAAATATTATCTGAAGAGGCTCGGTCATTTATTGACCGAGTTTTTAAGTTTGCTGGATAGGAGTAAGTAGCTAGGCTTTTAGAGTGATGTATATAAGTGAAACTTAAAAAGGAAGCGCTTACTATTATTGGCTTTCCGAACTTTTTGTGAAACATTGCGCAAACGACTTTTTAAATATCCTTAATTTGGTATACTTGAGGCGACAACAGGATCTTCTTTTTTGTTACAATTAATGCTATTATTGCCCCGAAAAACTGCCTAATCACTGGAGGTGAATGATGTCCGTGGTATGGGAGGAAGGATAATAGGTGGTAAGTTGACTTTAGGGCATAAAAATATGGAAGGGATGTTAGAGAGGGATGAAGAAATTTTTAGTACTAGTGGTAGTAGCTGTGTTAGCCGGGCAAGTGATTGTACCAATTCCGAGTGTATACGCAACGAATGAGGGGGCGACATCACAAAATGAGACACAATCATTAGATAAGGATACCGTGAAACCAGAGGCCATCAATGGACAAGTTAGAAGTCTGCCAGCAGCAATTAACGCTATTTTCCCCGATGCTAACCTCGCAGCGGCAGTCGCGACAAGGTTAAAAAAACAAGTCACTGACCAGATGACGCGGGAGGATGCACAAAGTATAACTAGATTAGTAGATGGAACAAAAAACATTTCTAATATAAGCGGATTAGAATATTTAACAGAATTAAAAACATTGCGGTTGGAGGATAATGAAACGAGCAAGAAATTGAGCGATTTAGAGCCATTAGATGGATTGACGAAACTAGAATATCTATGGGTAATAAACCAATCGATTGAAGATATCAGTCCATTATCAGGATTAACAAAAATGAAGACGCTCATTTTAGAAGGAAATAATATTAGTGATTTACGCCCATTGAGCGGATTAACAAATTTAGAACTTTTATGGATGGGAGAGAACAAAGTTACTGATATATCCCCGTTAGCAAGCTTAAGTAAGATGAGTACCCTACTGATAAATCATCAAAAGCAAACCGTTGTAAACAGAAAGTTAAATGTCGGAAAACCATCAGTAATACCAAGTTTAGTAAAAAATACAGATGGTTCTTACCTGCCAATTACTATCAGTGATGGAGGTGTATTGAATAGAGACAGTGGCGATATTACGTGGAATCTAAGCCAATATCGTGACTCTGTAAGCTACACCTACGATCAAGTTGTGCGCATTGGAAATACCTATGCTACCTTTAATGGGAGTGTACGGTATAACAACTTCATTGGAACGATCAATAGTGTTTTTCCAGATAGTGCTCTAGCAGAGGCCATTGCAAAAAAATTAGGAAAACAGGTAAGTGATACTGTAACGGAAGCAGATTTGCGTGGAATCAAAAGTATCAGCAGTGCTTACGATCTGAATGGTAAAAAGGTTAGTGATATTTCTGGTGTAGAATACCTCACCGGAGCTTCATCTATAAAGTTCACGGATTGCCAAATAAGTGATGTAAGTCCTTTAAGAAACTTAACGCAGCTTACGACGTTGGATTTAAATCATAATGAAATTACAGATATAGAGCCGTTAAAAGGATTAGTGAATTTAACATTACTTGGGTTGAGAGGGAATTATGTTCATGATCTAGACGCAGTAAAAAATATGAAGGATTTGGAACTGCTTGTAGTGTCGTTAAATAATATTACGGATTTATCGCCATTGAAGGATCTGAGTAAGTTAGTGATAGCTATGGGAGATCAAAGACCAGTGAAGATTTCAGCGAACCTTACTGTTGGAAGGGAATTTACGATTCAAAGTATAGTGAAGGACGTGAATGGTAACTATTTACCACTCACTGTAAGTAATGGCGGTACATTTGATCAGAAGACGGGTATAATCAAATGGAAAATTACGGATGCTGCGACGGAGCTTAGTTATGACTTTAATCAAATGATACAAATTGGAAACGATGGTCCAAAACTATTTAATGGCTCTGTTATTATAAAGCATGATCCAGAAGCATCTTTAGGAAAAATCAGCACTCTTTTTCCGGATGCCAAACTTGCCAATCTTGTTGCCACCAAGTTAAACAAACAAGTCAGTGATCAGTTGACACAAGCGGACGTACAGCAGATGACGACATTAGAAGACACAACGAAAAGCATTTCTGATATAAGAGGACTTGAATATTTAACGGAACTGAAAGATCTGAGATTAGAGTCCCCTGACTTGAAAGATTTAACACCAATAAAAGGATTAGTGAAACTAGAGCTCTTATGGATTGTCGGTATTGACGCCAATTTTGATGCATTAAAAGATCTTGTCAATATAAAAAATATCAGTTTTGGTGATGGATCGAATATAAAAGATTTAAGCGTATTAGCCAAGATGAAAGACTTAGAAGTTTTATCGGCGGCCAATGCGGCAGGGAATGGACAACTCGAAGATCTTAGTCCAATATCAGGATTAACCAAGTTGCATACACTATATCTAAATGGGAATAAGATTAGTGATTTAAGACCATTGAGTGGGTTGACCAATGTACAAACAATGCGACTGGCAGGAAACATGATTACGGATCTATCGCCGTTAGCACCATTAAGAAGTGTGCGGGAAGCTACTTTGAATGATCAGAAGACAGTAGTGAAGGAAATAGCTCTACCTGTAGGAACACCAATCAAGGTGCAAAGCCTCGTAAAAGGTGTCGATGGAGCCTATCTATCACTGGCGTATATTGAGAACAGCTCGACTTTTAATCGAGAAACTGGATGGATCACTTGGAATTTAGCATCGCCTGTCAATAGTCTTCAGTATAGACATGCAGAAGCAGTAGTAGTTGGAACAAGATCGGTCGCTTTTAGCGGAGGTGTCCAATATAACAAGGCACTTGGAGCAATCAACACCATCTTTCCGGATGAGAACTTAGCAAAAGTAATTGCGGCAGAGCTAAATAAACAAGTGGATGACCAATTAACCCGAGCTGATGTACAGGACTTAACGAAATTAGTAGTCTATGCCAAACATATTTCTAACTTAAAGGGACTAGAATATTTAACCGAGTTAAAGGATCTAAGGTTACAAGCTAATAAAGTGAGTGACTTAACACCGATAGAAGGATTGGTGAAACTAGAATATTTATGGGTAGAAGATGAAGAAATTTCAGATCTCAGCCCCTTGTCGAAGTTAACCAATTTAACGCATTTATTTCTGGAAAATAACAAGATTACGGATATCTCGCCATTAGCAAATTTAAATAAAGTAAGTGCGCTAACTTTAAATAATCAAAGGCGAATAGTCGAAGAAAAATCACTAAATGTGGGAACACCAACGATAATACCAAGTATGGTGAAAAATACTGATGGATCTTATTTGCCGCTTACTGTTAGTGACGGTGGCGTGTTGAATAGTGGAACTGGAGCGATTACTTGGAATTTAGATCAATCTCACAGTTCTGTAAGCTATATCTATTATCAAACCGTGAAGGTTGGAACGGCCAATGCAACTTTTAATGGGAGCGTGCAGTATAACAATGTCCTCGGAGCAATCAATACTCTTTTTCCGGATGCAAAGCTTGCCGCCGTTATTGCAGCAAAGTTAAATAAACAAGAGAGTGATCAGTTGACAGGCAATGATGTGCGAGCTATTACTGAATTAAATGCAGAAGCAAAAGATATTTCTGACATAAGAGGACTAGAGTATTTAACTGAATTAGCACAGTTAACGTTGAAGAATAATAAAGTGAGTGACTTAACACCAATAAAAGGGTTGGTTAAACTAAGTTGGTTAAATGTAAGAAGCAATGAGATTAGTAACCTTAAACCACTATCAGGGTTAACTAAATTATCGGTTGTAATTGCAGATGAGAATAATATTAGTGATTTACAGCCATTAAGCGGATTAGTAGAAGCCGGTATCTTGTGGCTTGCAGATAATAACATCACTGATCTGTCGCCTTTGGAGAATTTAGATAAACTATATTCGCTAGTTGTGTATAATCAAAGACCAGTGGAACTTTCAGCGAAGCTTATTGCTGGAAGGGAATTTACGATACAAAGTATAGCGAAGGACAGGGAGGGTAACTATTTACCGCTTACTGTAAGTAATGGAGGCACATTTGATCAAAAGACTGGTATGATCAAATGGCAAATTACTAGTACCATGAAGGAAGTTAGTTATAGTTATGATCAACAAGTCCAAACAGGTGGCTATTCTCAACGATTTAATGGCTCTGTTAATATAAAGGATGAAGTGGAGTATTTAGGGAAAATCAGTACTGTTTTTCCTGATTTGAAGCTTGCTACTTGGATTGCAACAATGTTAAATAAACAAGAGAGTGATACCGTCACTCTGACAGATTTAGCAGGAATAAAAGGGGAGGCCGATCTATCTTACTCTCACATTAGTAATATTACAGGGCTAGAATATTTAACTGGTGTTTCAATCTTAGCCTTAAAGGATAATAAAATAAGTGATGTAAGCCCGCTAAGGAACTTAACACAACTCACTTCGTTAGATTTAGACCTTAATGCAGTAGAAGATATCGGACCATTACGAGGGCTAGTAAATTTAAGGCACCTTGCATTGAGTAATAATGAAATTCGCAGTCTAGATGCGGTCAAAAATATGAAAAACTTATCCAGTCTTATAGCGCCTCAGAACTACATTACTGATTTATCACCACTAAGAAATTTAGATAAACTAGATTCACTTGTTGTATATAATCAAAAACCAGTGGAACTTTCAGCGAAGCTCACTGCTGGAACGGTATTTGCGACACCAAATAGGGTGAAGGGCAGAGACGGAAGCGATTTGCCGATTACTGTAAATAATGGAGGCACATTCGAGCAATATTCGGGGATGATCTTGTGGCCCATTACCGATGACATGAAGGAAGTTAGTTATAGTTATGACCAACAAGTCCAAATTGGAGGCAACTCTCAACGATTTAATGGCTCTGTTATTATAAAGGGTGAGAAGGAAACTTTAGGGAAAATTAGTACCGTTTTTCCTGATGCGAAGCTTGCAACTTTTATTGCAACATTGCTGCTTAAACAAGAGAGTGATACCGTCACTCGGACAGATTTAGCAGGGATAACTGGAGAGCTCAATCTATCTTACTATAACATTGGCAATATTTCAGGGCTGGAATATTTAACTGGTGTTTCATTCTTAGACTTGCAGGATAATAAAATAAGTGATGTAAGCCCACTAAGGAATTTAACACAACTCACTTCGTTAGATTTAGACAGTAATGCAGTAGAAGATATCGAACCACTACGAGGGCTAGTAAATTTAAGACACCTTGTGTTGGGTAATAATAAAATTCGTAGTCTAGATGCGGTAAAAAATATGCAAGACTTATCCACCCTTATAGCGCCTCAGAACTACATTACTGATTTATCACCTTTATCATCACTAATAACTAATTATACTATCGCGTGGCTCGATTTGGCTGACCAAAAAGAGGTTGAAATTTCAGGTAGCTTTATCGGGTTAAATGAATTTGCTATCCAAAGTATAGTAAAGGGTACGGATGGTGAGTATTTACCACTGACTGTTGGTGATGGTGGATCATTTAATTGGATCACTGGTATGGTTACATGGCCAATTACGAATGGTACGAAGAGCGTGAGTTATAGCTTTGATAAAACGTATCAGATCGGAAACGGACTATGTCGATTTAATGGCGCTGTTCGGATTAAGTGACCAAATTCCTGATAGGAAGCTTGTAGCTATGTAGAAAAATAAAAAGGCACTCGCAGAAATGTGAGTGTCTTTTTAACATGTGTATAGGAACGGTATCATACAATGATTCAGGAAGTAAGTTTTAGAAATCGATATTATCGGGATCTGGCCCGACGCGTAGGTTTTGATTGAGGGCATCGATTTGTGTGAGTTCTTCGGGTGTTAACGCAAAATCAAAGATGTCCATGTTTTCGGCGATGCGGTGGGCTTTTGTTGATTTTGGAATGACGATGATGTCGTTTTGTAAGTCCCAACGCAGGATGACTTGGGCGACGGATTTGTCGTGATGGGCCGCGATTTTTTGGAGGACGGGGTTGTCGAGGAGGTCGCCTTGCATGAGTGGGGACCAGGCTTCGACGCGGATGTTGTTTTCGGCGCAGTACGCGATGAGTTCTTTTTGTGTGAGTTGTGGATGGAGTTCGATTTGGTTGATGACGGGTATGATGGTGGCTGTCTTTTTTAGTGTTTCTAGATGGTGAATTTGGAAATTGCTGACGCCGATTGCGCGGATGCGGCCGTCTTGATGGAGTTTTTCGAGGGCGCGCCAGGCGTCGATGTATTTGCCTTCTACGGGCCAGTGAATGAGATAGAGATCAAGATAGTCGAGTTCCATTTTGCGCAGGGTTTCGTCGAATGCGGCGAGCGTTTCTTCGTAGCCGAGATCGGCATTCCAGACTTTGGATGTGATGAAAAGGTCTTCGCGTGGGACGCCGGATTCGCGGATGCCTTGGCCGGTGCTGGCTTCGTTGCCATAAATTGCGGCTGTGTCGATGCTGCGGTAACCGAGTCGGATGGCTTCTTTGACGGCGGACACGAGTTCTGTGCCTTCTTCTACTTTAAATACGCCTAGTCCGAGGACGGGCATGTTGGTTCCATTTGCTAATTTGACTGTTTTCATTTTTAAAATTCCTCCTGTTTTGTTTCTAATTTTTTACTCCATGCGGTCAGGGCGACGGCGATGAGGAGCATGATCATGCCGATCCAAGTCGTGTCACGGATTTGCATGTGGGTGATGACGAGGCCGCCGAGATAGGAGCCGAGTGCGATTCCTGCGTTGAAGGCGGCGATGTTAAGGGCGGACGCGATGTCGACGCCTTTTGGGACGAATTTCTCTGCTAGAATCACGACGTAGACTTGTAAGCCGGGGACATTCATGAAGGCAAAGACGCCCATGAGCAGGATTGTTGCGAGTCCGAAAACTTTGGACGGGGCGGTGAAGTAGAGCAATCCGAGCACGACGGCTTGTGCGATGAACATGTAGAATAGGGCTTGGATGGGACGCTTGTTGGCGACTTTTCCGCCGATCATGTTGCCGAGCGCGATGGCGATTCCGTAGATGAAAAGGAGAATGGCGATGGTGCTTGATGGGAAGCCGGTGACTTGTTCGAGAAGCGGTGTTAGATAGGTGAACACGACGAAGGTGCCGCCGTAGCCTAATGCTGTGATGGCGAATACGAGTAGTAGTGGACCATTTGTGAGTACTTTGACTTGGTCGCCGAGCGTCATTTTGGTGCCGGGACGCAGGTTTTTCGGGATCAGGATGAGATTCGCGAGGAGGGCAATGATGCCGATTGCTGCGATGCCGAAGAACGCGACGCGCCAGCCGAATTGTTGTCCGATGAGTGTGCCGATTGGGACGCCGGTCACGGTTGCGATGGTGAGGCCGGTGAACATGATGGAGATGGCGCTTGCTCGCTTGTTTGGTGGGACAAGGTCAGCCGCGATGGTGGACCCGATGGACATGAAGACGCCGTGCGCGAAGGCGGATATGACGCGGGCGATGAGTAGTAGCGCAATGGTGTCGGAGAATGCCGCGGCCAAGTTG
The DNA here is from genome assembly GCF_014322885.1 of Listeria grandensis. Classification (NCBI taxonomy): domain Bacteria; kingdom Bacillati; phylum Bacillota; class Bacilli; order Caryophanales; family Listeriaceae; genus Listeria; species Listeria grandensis. The sequence goes on from NZ_JAASUG010000015.1 coordinate 30,760, forward strand.
CCGAGTATGAAGACGATCATGATGACGAGCAATAATGTTTTGCGATTCATGCGTGATGTGAGTGCGGTCAGGATTGGTGCGCCAAACATGACGCCGACTGCATAAAGCGAGACGGTGAGCCCCGCGGTGCTGACTGGTATTGCTAAGTCTTCGGCGATCAAAGGCAACAACCCGACGCTAATAAATTCGGTCGTTCCAATCGCAAAAGCACTAACTGCTAAAGCTAATAAGGCAAAAATATTTCGATTCCCTTTCAATGTGAAGCCCTCCTAAATTCTGCTTGCTTTTTTGATGACAAGTGTTATTATGATACTTAGTAGCAATTAAAACAAGTACGTACTTTTTTGTAATGTAGGCACTTTTTAGTACCTATAGAAAGGAGCGAGATATGAAAAAGAAATATAATATCTCTGTTGAGGCAACGCTTGAGGTTCTCGGAGGTAAGTGGAAATGTGTCATTTTATGTCATTTAACGCACGGCAAAAAGCGGACGAGTGAGTTAAAACGGCTGATTCCCTCCATCACTCAAAAAATGCTCACACAACAATTGCGTGAGCTGGAGCATGACGGGATTATTAATCGGATTGTTTACAACCAAGTGCCGCCAAAAGTAGAATATGAGTTAAGTGAGTATGGCAAGTCATTAGAAAGTATTTTGACAGCACTATGTAACTGGGGTGATCTGCATATTGAACGCGTATATGGCGATCGCTCGGAGTATTTGGAAGAGAGCGTATTGAATAAATGAGATGAAAAACATGTATCAGGGGTGAAAAATACCCATTCTGATACATGTTTTTATTTTAAAAGGCTTGGATTAAGAAGCATTTTCCTAGTTCGCTCTGAACTTCAATGGTGGCGAGTTCTGTGCCGTGAATGAAGTGGATATCTTGAGGAGAGAGCAAGGTGTGATGCTGTGGGCTCCGTAATTGAATTTCGCCACTGCTCACATAAATATAGCTGGATTGAGGCAACTCCACGATCTGACCTTTTGTTAATGTGATGTAGTTGAGTGTTGGCGTGCCTGCAATCCGCGGTAAAATCAAGGATGTCTCAGAGAATAATGAATCAAGGCTCACCGGATTTTTCGCGTGCACGTGTCCCATTGATAAATTCCCATTATAGCCTGTTCGTTCAAGCAAAATGGCTTTTCCATAAAACTCAAAAACACCGGGAATAGAGAAATAAAAGCCTTTACACAGGGGGCCGAAATGAGTTCCCATGTATTCAATCGTGGCGCCGTCCTCTTCAATGATGCCGATAGTAGTTGTCGTGATATTTCCTAGCACAGAAAACGGTGTGTTATTTTCCATTCTAAAAATGGTATACGGGAAAAGGGATTCTTGGGCATCGTATAGTAGTTTGTAGTTGGCTATAGTATTTTGGAAGGGTACTTTAGCCAATGACGGCGCCTCCAATACACTCGGGACCGCTATATAAAGCGATATGTTGTCCAGCTAAAAGTGCTCGAATGGGTTCGTCAAACACGATTTTTGAGCCATGTTCTTGAGGGGAAATAGTGACCCTCACATTTGGTTTGCGATAGCCAGTTTTTGCATGACAAATGAGTGTATCAAATGGTTGGCTAGCTGGTGTAAATAGATTTAGACTTTCAATAAACCCATCCGTGACATACAGTTTTTCATGATTATGGTCTTCGCTAACGATGAGTGTGTTGTCGTTATAACGCTTCTCTAAAACGGTTAGCCGCAGCACACCATCATTTGTTGGGAATTCATAACTAGAACCAACTTTGTAAAATGCTAAGCCATCATGCTTTCCGATGTTTCTCCCTTTGTTGTCGTCGATAATATTGCCAGATGGTTGTTGGACAAAATCACGGATAAATTGATTGAATTCTTGTTCGCCGATGTAGCAAAGTCCGTCAGAATCCGTTTTAGCTGCAGTGGCTAGTTTTGCTCCAATCGCAAGTTCGCGTATTTCCCAACGTGCTAAACTAGAGAGCGGAAAAATCACATTTTTTAGTTGTTCTTTTTTTAGCATACTCAAAAAATAAGTCTGTTCATTTTGATCTGCGCCGGTCAGTAATTGAATGTCATTGTCCACTTCGGTGATTCGCGCATAATGCCCTGTTGCAATGTAATCTGCGCCCAGTAGTCCGGCATATTTTTTGAAAAGGCCGAACTTGACTTCTTGATTACAGCGAACGTCGATGCTAGGATTTTTACCATCCAGATGGCCGTGAACAACGTGTTTGAAAACCTGCTCCATATATTCCTTCTCAAAATTCACCGAATAATAAGGGATATCAAGCTCATTGGCGACTTTGACGACATCGCGGTAATCTTCCGTCGCTGTACAAACGCCATCTTCATTTTTCTCATCCCAGTTTTTCATGAACAGGCCAATCACGTGATAGCCTTGCTTTTTTAGTAAGTAAGCGGCAACAGAGGAATTTACGCCACCACTCATGCCGACCACAACAGTTGTATTCGCTTTCATATATACACTTCCTTTGCTAATAATGTTTGGATTTTGGTGGTTGTTTGAATAAGGATGTTAGCGGCTTGTTCGACATTTGCCGTTGTTAATTCTGGACCGAAACTGATGCGAACGGATTCAGTGTTTCGTGGATTATCAGCGCCGAACATCGATGTCAACACGCGGCTTGGCTTCACGCTCCCCGAAGAACAAGCAGAACCCGCAGAAATGGCGATCCCCGCAAGATCCAAATGAGTAATCAGCAAATTGGCCGGAATGCCAGGAAACCAGATGTTCAAAATATGGGGTGCCCTGTTAGCGTGACTCCCATTTATCTCAAAAGCCACACGATTCTCCATCGCTTGCAAAAATGTATCCCGCAATGTTTCGATATGGGCAGCAATGTTATTTTGAGGGGCCTGTACTATTTTTACAGCGCATGCAAATCCGGCGATCGCAGCAATGTTTTCCGTCCCCGCCCGCTTATTTTCTTCCTGTTCGCCACCTTTAATTAAACTTTCCAGCTTACAACCCTGTCTCTTAAATAGAAAACCGATGCCTTTTGGTCCGCCAATTTTGTGGGCCGAGGTAGACAAGAGGTCCACGCCAAGTGCTGTGACATCAATTGCTTGTGTTTCATAAGCTTGCACCGCATCCGTATGAAAAATAATCGCGGGATTCTGTTTTTTAATAATGTCACTAATCTCTTTTATGGGCATTATTACACCGGTTTCATTATTCACCATCATGATCGAAATGAGGGCAGTATCTTGTCGAATCGCTCGTCGTAAAGCGTCTAAACAAAAAGAACCATCCTTTTTTACGGAAAGGTAGGTCACTTCAAAGCCATGTTGCTCTAAGTGAGTCATTGGTTCGTGGACGGATGGATGCTCGATTTGTGTCGTAATAATGTGTTTCCCCGCATGTTCAGGCAGGCTGTAAGCGGTCCCGATAATGGCCAAATTATTGCTCTCTGATCCACCGCCTGTCATAATGATTTCCCCTTCCTTAGCACCGATACTGGATGCTAATGTGGCTTTCGCTGAATCTAAAAGATAGCGTGCCTTTCTACCGAATCGATGAACGCTAGATGGATTCCCGAAATCTTCTTCCATAATAGTGCACATCGTTTTTCGTACCGACTTGTTCATCGGTGTTGTTGCAGCATAGTCCAAATACATGTTATCACTCGCTCCCTATAATTGTTAACTGTGAAAGATCTTCGTTGCAAAAAAAGACAATCACTTGTCTAGAGCTATATTATGACTTATTGGACGACTTATCTAATCAATATATACGTATGAAAAGTCATTTTTTGAAAAAATTAGGTACTTTAAAGTAATAATTAAGCGCTATTATTTCTATTTTTTGTTTATATAGACCAATTTTGAAAACGAGCTTCTAGTGTCCAAGGTGCTATATCATAACATAATTAGGATATTTGTGATTAAATTCATTTGTTGCTTCGGTAGATGGAGTGATAATTTAACAGGGAATATACTTCCTTATTTTTTCAAAAAATACATGTTTTGTGTCGGTTTTTGGTAAGATGTTTGCATCATTATCGCATAGAATGAAAACGTTACATCCATATTATGATGAAGGAGGGATGCCTGTAGTAGTCAATATGCGTACAAGAACATAAGCTTAATAGAAATAAAATTATGTGAGAGGGGAGGAATATGATTGAAATCAATTTTCAAGATGATGCTGATAGTTCTAGTGATTATTAGCCAGATGCAAGTAAGTATTCCAAATGCGGAGGCAGTCTCGAAAGGTAAAGTGGATGCCAAAACGATCAGCGTAACTAACTTTGAGGAGTTAAAAAAGGCGCTGCAGGATATGACAATAGATAGTATTAGTGTGGAGTCGGACATCCGTTTTTCAGAGGATATTAAGCTTCCATGGCGAAATGTGACGATTAATGGAAACGCAGACAAAGGTGTGGTTATTGACGCTGGTAAATACACCATCCGCGCCGAAGAGAAGTATACAGAAGCAAACCGGACCTTAACGATGGAAAATATGAAGGTATTGGGCATGCGTGCGGCAGATTATAAGTTTATCGCGGCAAACCATGGTTGGGATGTTGTCTTTCAAGATATGAATTACAACGGCCCTCAGCTGGTGAAAGCTTCTAATGGAACAGTGAGCTTTGGCGGTCAGAATAAAGTGAAGACGCTGTATGAAAATGCAACAGTTCGTCATGTCATTTTTATGGCAGATAGTCGTTATGAAGGCATTGCTGCGGACGGTGCTAAACGCGCGGCATTTGGTTTTGATGGGGATTACGTGGGCGGCAGAGCGGTAGGTAAAGTACGCGTGGAGCAGGGCGCGGACGTAACTATTGCGATTGCCCCACAAGATACAGGCGGTCTGTATTATTTCCCAGCTTTTGATGGCAAAGTGTATGACATCGATGTGGCGGAAAAAGCGGTATTAAATATTGATGCATCAGGAACAGCGCTAGGTTTTGCAGCGAGAGGTGCTTACTATTCGACGCCAACAGTGAATGTGCAAAAAGATGCTAAAGTTGTGCTTGCAGGTCGTGGTGGTGGTGAGTATCCGACGATCAGCTTGCAAGAAGCGAGTGTTATTAATGTACATCCTGGAGCGGAGTTTATGGTCTCTGGAAATAGCGTGAAGGGTGTCGTGACATCGGTCGGTGGTTCGCGAATCAAACTAGACAATCCCAAATCGTATGACATTAAAAACAAGAAACCGCAAGCTCCACTGTTTTTCAATACGAAAAATACAATGCTTCAAGTGGAAGATGCTTCGGTGATGACTTGGACGAAAACCGGTGGTGAGTACGATCGCGATCCCGATAATAACTGGGAAAAGAATGAAACGACAACAACGATCGAAGGTTCCAGTTCTAAAAACACGGAATCGACAAATGCCGCGCTAGAAGCCGAATTCCAGATGCTGGATTATGGCAGAATTAGCGGTAGTGGCGAGGCGAGCTCGAATGAAAAACCGGTGATCCACGCGGAAGACAAGACGATCAAAGCTGGCGCAACATTCGATCCGATGGAAGGCGTGACGGCGGACGACGCAGAGGATGGAGACTTGACGGCAGACATCAAGGTTGTGCGAAACGAAGTTAATCCGAATGTGCCGGGCGTCTATGAAGTGGAGTATTCGGTGACGGACTCAGATGGTAACACCACGAAGA
>NZ_JAASUG010000016.1:0-18183 GCF_014322885.1 Listeria grandensis
TTCCCAAATTCTAAGTTGTTCACTTGGAATGCTCCAGATGCTGGTGTTACATGACTACTTACGAGTGTGCCTGATCCCGGTGTTCCACGGAATAAATCAAACTCTGCTCCTGCTAATCCTTTGCTCTCATCTGCTTCATCGTATTTGATGAGTTCCACAGATCCTACTGGTATTTCTTCACGTTCATTAATAATGGGAATCCCTAATGTTATCATCCCCGAAGAAGTTAATACAAAACGATATGGTGCATCTAGAAGTACATATCCTTCTGGTGCACTTGTTTCACGAAGCTCATATGTTCCAAAACGAAGCTTGTCGTAGCTTATAACTCCATCTGTATCCGATGTTAAACCAGTCGCTATCTCTGTTTCTCCAGTCGCTGTTATACGGTATAGATCGAAACTAGCGCCTTCCAAAGGCTTCCCATCCGCATCTTGCTTTATAACCGTGAATCCGGCTGTTGTTCCTTCAGCTCCAGCAGTTCCACCTTCAATACGAATTGATTGCTCTATATCTTTGCTAAATTCATCGGCTGTTGCATGTGCTTTATTAACAAAGACTTCTTGATTTGGATCAGTAATCTTTGTCTTGTAACTAACCTCTCGACCAAAACCATCAGTCGTATCACCTAATGGCACTTCAAATGTACGAGTTGTTGGGTTATGATTCTCAATAGGTCTATCCTCAAGCCTTTCGCCTGCATGGAATCCTCCTGTCCATGCTATAGATTGTTTTACTTCTGTCACATCACTAATCAGTTCTTGACCTGGACCATACTCATCAAATATTCTTAAATTTTTAAGTGGCTCGTAAAGACCAGGGCCTTGTGGATCTTCTTTAAATTTTGGGCCAACAATGTGAACTACCCATTCGATTTCACCATTTCCTAGATAATAGCCGAATTTATAGTATCCTTCTGGTTGTGCTTCTCCTGGACCTGAACCTGGAGGGCCCTCTGGATCTTCTGGTGTGATTGGAACAACAACTGAACCGCCTCCAATAGGAAATTCAATCGGAATCTCTTCCCCTGGCTCTACGTTACCCGAGAAATTAACATAAAATTCGAAAAATCCTGTTATTTGCGAATGATTTTCAACATAATCTGTGAATACAACCTTATATTCCGAGCCTCCGTCTACAGTTGCTTGTCCATTAGCAACAACTGTACCATTCTTATCTTTAAATGGTAGAGAATCATTTTGTATTGTTTTAAGCTCTTCTGGCAATTCAACGAGCATGTACTGCCCAGCCTGCATATCATCTTCATTTTCTAGCGGAATCGCAAATTCGTAACGTACTTTAAAAGCTTCTCCCTTAGGAACAGATGAGATATCATTGCCATCACGGTCTGTAAACTTAACATTTGTAACAAATTGATTTCCCCAATTATTATCTGCCGGCGCTGCTGCAAATGTAATCATCTGCATGGATAATTGATTAATAATTAGTACACTCAAAAGCATAATTGTTATAATCTTTTTCAAATTTCTCTTCATTCATTTCCTCCTGATATTTCGAATTTTTTAATGCCTGACTGCCTGTCTCAATTACTAGTATATATATAAACCTAATTTCACGATGTAACATATGTTACTCGATGCTTTTTTTCGTTTCACACCTGCTCTATATTTATCTGTTTTTGTCTCTATACAAGATATATCAGCTATTCATCCCATGTTTTCATTTTGCCTTACGCAAGATTTACATTGTGAAAAGCCTATTTTAGCATGATGAACCGACAAAGATAAATTAGGGTATTTTCGTTTGGCTAGCATATCGTTACATAGTGTAGGTATGTGACTGTTTTCCCCCCTTGAAGAGAATAACACGATTCCTACTGGCATTTTGTAACAAAAGTTACAGGGCTAAAAAACAAACGAGGACACGAACTATCGAAAAAAGATATTCCTCCCCCTTCGCATTCTATTAGGTCTTTTCGACATTCCATATCTCTGTTCCTTCTATAATATGTTTTATTTTTTCTGCAAAAATAGCAGATTGCATAGAAAATTATTTAAACGAAAACACGGACAACATATGTTACAATGCCATCCATTTATATGTGTTAATGTAAATGCTGTTACTGGGTTAGCAGTAAATCCGAATAGGAATGGAGAGTGGTATAGAAGATGGATTTTTTACATGTTCATGATTTATTGATTAAAAAACCTAACTTATTTATTACATTGCTAGATATGACGGAACTTGATACTTGGCACCCAGATGTTTGTCAGTTTCAAAAATTAAAAAGTTATCAATCCTTAAATTTAGCAAATGCCGAAAAAATTATTCATATTACGAAGGGGGTTTTATTACAACAAGTAAATAACCCAAACATTTGTAAAATAAGTGTGAATGCGATTTGGTCAACAAATGATGTCATTTTTCATAATGTTTTTCAGCAAAATCAGTACGAATACCTAGCCATAGGCGATGTAGAAATAGCTGTTTTTGATGCACGACTTGTTTTAGACACCCTTGCGAAAGAGCCATTTTTCCCAGATTTTTTAATCGACTACAATAAAAGACAACAAGAGGAATTCTTTCATTTTTCATACATGTTAACGAAAAATATTCGCGACCGTGTCTTAGATGTCATGAAACGTTTCTCAAAAAAACATCCAGACGGCTACATGGTGCCAAAACGTGTCAATAGTTTGCTACTATCGAAATGTTGCCAAGCCACGCCAGCAACAATAAAAAAAGCTTTACTAGACTTAAAACATGAAAAACGCATCGTCAAAAAAGAACAACACTTATTTATTCAAGATGAGATGATATGAAACTTAAAGATCATAGCTTGCCCTTACATATTTATTTCTCTTCGTTTGTGAGTAGGTATGTAAAAGCAGGCTAAATTTAACATTATGATTACGCTTTATTGTATAATGACTATGAAGGCTTCACATGTTGAAATTTACAAGGAGGTAATGATAATGAATTTTATACAATTTCACAAAGAACTTTTCCATGTTAATTCTAAGTTTTCAGATTACGTGATAAGTCATACGGACACCCAAGAATTTTTCTTTGAAGGCCCTAGCTTATTTCAGGTAGATTTAGAGAAATATGCATTTCTCGTTTATGAAGGTGTTATCCTTAAATATCATATTTCCCCACTAGGCAAAATGCTTTACGATAATTTCTATACGCGTAATTCTTTTATCGGCTTACTTCCTAATATTTTTTATTTCGATGATTACTTTGAATATACAACACTGGGTAATATACGTGGTTTAAAGATCCCGTTGTCAGCTTTAGCTTCTTATCCTGAGGACCTTAAAAATGAGCTTTTCCTCCGAAATATACAACGCGAATTATTTTGGAAAGATAGTGCCGCTAGAATGTTAGGGCTAAATTTAAAAGAAAAAATATATTATATTCTATCTATTATTCACAGCTTCCGTGGCATCAATCCATGGGATAATACCTACAGTATTCCTAAATATATTACGCATGAAATTTTAGCTAATGTAGCTAATGTGAGCCGGACGCGCGTGTCTTACGTCATGTCTGAATTGCAGAAAGAGAACATCATTACGTACAGCAAGGAAGGCAAGATTGTTATTTTAGATATTGATTTTTTACATGATTCTTGCGGTTATTAGCTGAAAAATACCATCTTATGGCCCCTATTATCCTGTGGTCTGCTTCGATGTCGTAGCGGTAAAACAGGTTAATGGGGCTTTTTAATTTAACGTTTGTGAGATAGATATGGTTTTACTAATTGCGCTTTGGACTGGAATATTTGAAGTCATTCTTTATCGTATCCCTGCATACTTTTCTTTCATCAAACACGCTATCTATCCGTCTTATCTTATATGTAGTTAGCCAAACCATGCCTTTATTTATTAATGCAGAGATCCAGCTATTTCAAAAGCCAAATATCCCCTGTAATATGCAACTATTTAAAAGGGGTATCGGGTTAATGAGCCATTCTTCTACAGTTACAAAATACCCAAATTTAAGTCTTTTTGTAGCTTATACGAACTCATTAATCGTAATAATCTGAATTATATTCTAAAATTATTTTACCATCTTTATTTATGATCTTATTTGCTAGCTCCAGCTCTTGCATTGCCTTTTTAGCGGTGTGGGGTGATATTTGGCAGCATTTAGATAGAAGTAAATAGTTGACCGTTTTCGGAATATGATAACCATCCTCTCCTTTTATGGAAAGTAGCTTGATAATATCTATCACCCTTTCTTGCACGCTTTTAGTCAGCATATACGAATATTGATAAAACTGAGATTCTTGGCGTTTTAACGTATCGATTAGGAGATCTGGAAAAAACGGCTGCTTAGAAAGTTTCTGTAGTACCACGTTGGCGTCATAAATCTCTAGTTCTGCATATCCAAGCCCCGTATATTCATAATGAGTAGCTTGAAAAACATTGTAAAAAATAAAATCACTTTCCATCAAAATTGCATTGACGGTTTGCTTCTTTTGCTTTAGATTATTAACTTGTTGTAACAAATGGCCCTTTACAACATGAATCAGTTTGCCTGTGTCTGGTAGATCAAGGCTTTCATGACTTTTCAACACTTTAAGTTCGTAACAATCCGGGTCCCCCTTATCAATATTTGATAGCTCTAGTAAAGGTAACAACAAGTTAGGTTCTCTAAGCAATAAACTGTGAACTACAAGAAAATCCATAGGAAACCTCCCTTTAATATGAACTACATGTATTAGCATAATGCATAATTTTTTATTATGACATACTGAAAAAACACTAATTTACATATCGAATTCATTATTTCGCTGATTATGATTTACAAATTGCAACTTATGCACCAAAGCTGTTGCGGCTCAATGAGTTATTTTGTGTCTATTTTGTGTCAAAAAAATTTATTTTGTCTAAAATAGTATGTTATCTAATATGAGACTGGGACAAAACTCAAGATAAAGCAAAAATCGTCTCACCCTTTTTGGGGTAGGACGAAAAATTTTGCTTTATCTGGGTTATGTTCCAGCCTGTATATATTAATTTAGCCATCACTAATCTGTCTGCTGGAATGGTCGATATTTTTTCCTAAGTTTGCCGGCGTCTTGTATTCTGCTTTCGATCTCGTAACGGTAAAACAGGACAGCTGATCCTTTTTTTATTTTGGTGATTTTACCGCGGTTAACCAAAGAGTGGAAGCATTGTTTAGAGATGCCTAAATGGTCGATAGCTTCTTGCCGAGACAGGAATTCTCGATTTAATAAAGACAGGAGTTCTTCTTGGCGATTCACGAGATCTCACCTCTTATTTTAGCTAATTTTTGCAATAAGTATGGTGGGAAATAGTTACGTACGTCTGCATGCGCTACATATTGTTTTATGTCTTGCTCTACCCTTATCTGTTCATCGGCCAACTGTTCTAAAAGTGGTTCGATATGGCTTTTGTAGGTGTGCTCTTTGTCGGAATAGTGCAAGTAAATGTTTGGTGCTTCTTTTTCCGAAATGGCTTCCTTTAGCTTATGATCTAATTGTTGTATCTTCGCTTCGGAGATTTCACCAAGCATCGATGTTAGCGTTGGTATGCGTTCAGGCTCTGCTCGAAGATATTCTCCAACAAAATACTGAGGTGCACCAGAGATCACATTCGTAGCGCCTAATCGGAAACCGAAATAAAGCGCTGCGTATCCACCTTTACTTGAACCGATATACGTGGTTTGTGTCGCTTTCATGTCTTGAGTGATCTTCGTGATAAGTTCCTCCACAGCATCACGGATCTGAAAACTTCCCTGTTCGCAAAGGTAATACACGCCTCGTTTCTGGAAGCCGAAATCATCTAAAATGAAAAGCTTATTTCCGGGTACTTCTTTGAGCGTATTGACATAGTTGTAGGTTGCAGACATTCCAGCTCTTGGGAAAGCGCTGAAGATGACAAGCAAATCTTGACTCTGCCTATCTGTTTGAAGCAGGTAGCGTAACTTTATCCCGTTGGACTGTGTCGCCGTTTTTCCAATGAATTGAAAATAAAGCTTGGCTAGTATTTTTTTCATCATGCGTATCCACCTACCCGCTTTTTTATAGCTTGGTAAACATATCCTGTGAAATTGTACAGCGTGTGAATATAGCTGAGCTTTTCTTGCTCTCGGTACATCTTCCACGTTTGCTGCATCATCTTGGTCTTGTTAGCAGACAATGTATTTGCTTCGACTTGATAGTACGCGAGTCCTTCGTTCAAACCATATGCGTGGATGCCTGTTTTTAAAATGGCGAGCCATGTTGCGGTATCTTGCCTCGTACGGATATTCGGCATCGTAAAGTGACCAACAATGGTACGGTCAATCATGACAGTTAGGCAACCGATAATCGTGTTTCGTAGGAGTTTTTTATACGTCATCTCGGCCGGAGCCGGAACGAGGCGCTTTTTTCCGTTTGGTTCATTGCGATAATAAGCCGTGAAGCTAAAGCCAATTTTATTTGTAGTCATGAAAGCGTGCTGGCGTGCTAGTTTTTCTGGATGCCAGCTGTCATCACTGTCCAAAAAAGCGATGTATCTGCCGGTCGCGGCTTCCATGCCAATATTTCGCGCAACGGCTGATCCGCCATTTTGACTCAGCCGGATCAGCCGAATTCGAGCATCTGTTATTTTCTCGACAATACGACACGTTTCGTCGCTAGAGCAATCGTCAATGATAACTAGTTCTAAATCCTGATATGTCTGTGCGAGAACGCTTTGAATCGCGCGCTCCATTGTTTTGGCGCTGTTATAACTTGGCATAATAATGCTAATTCGTTCGTTTTCGATGGGGGATTCCTCCTAACGTTGTGTAATAACCGAGTAAGCGATGTTGCTCGTTGTCCCAGATGTATTTTTCTCGAATCGCGGCAATGTTCGTCTTGAGCTCGGCGTAATGATGCGGGTTTTCGATGATAGCATTAACACCATCCGCAATCGACACTGGATCATGCGAATCCACACATATCCCGACTTTATCGCCCTGCACCACTTTTTTTATTTCTGGAAAATCACACGCAATGACTGGTACAGCGGCAGCAATGTATTCGAATAACTTATTGGACGAGGCCGAATAATGATTGAAGCACGTATTGTTCAAAACTTGAAAACCAAGATATGCCTGCTCGGTATAGCTTTTTAAATCAGCAAGCGGCACTTGAGGAACGAATTTGACTTTGTGATCTAAACCATTTTTGGCGACCAGCGCTTCCAGTTCTGTTTTTTGACGGCCGTTTCCTATAAAGACAAGCGTTCCTTTTTTGAAAAATGGCACTGCTGCTACTAATCTTTCCAAACCCCGACCTGGATTGATAACACCTTGATAAAGTAGAATACGTTCATCTTTTGGTAGATTTAATTTTTTATGCAGTGATATGACTTTTGTTGGTGCCACATCAAGTTCTGGATAGTTATGCAAAATGCCAGGCAAAAAACCGTATATTTTTTCGTTGTATTTTGCTCGGGTATCATTTTCGACAATCATGAAGTCAACAGTCTTGATATAAACAGCTTCGATAAAGCCGTGAATCGCGCCATGGTAACCTTCGCGACTCGTCTGTACTTCATGGGAATCATAGATAAGTGGTTTCTTTTTCAAACGACATTTCGCGGCAATATGTGCTTGTGGCAATGTATTCAAGTCATGTGCATGATAAAAATCGGGCTTCCTACTGCGAGCGACGCATGCCATTTCAACGATAAGTAATCCCATTTGCAGCAGTCGCCTAACTTTTGGAATCGCTAATGTTGCAAGAAGTAAAGCGCTTAGTGTGATTGCAATCAGCCCTCCTGAGAATAAGCTCAAAGCAAGTATCGCTACAAGAAGACACAGAATCCAAATCATCCCTTGTCTACCACCAATTCGCGTCACCTGAAAACCTTGCTGTACCTCTTCGTTGCGCGGTAACATCGCTTTTCCCGCTTCTTGCACACATATCAAATCGACCTGATACCCTGCATCCGACAACGCTTTTCCTTCCTTGTACACTCGTGCATCATTCGCGAAATTATTAAAAAGTAACATCGTAATCTTCTGTTTCATATAGACATCCGTTCCCTATTGTTAATCTCTTGCAAAAATTGTTCCGTTCGCCGCCTCTGCCCTATTTGATTGACATGATAGACAGAGTTGGCAATCTCTGAAAGCGGTACAAAGTAATCATTTGGCGCACCGATGACCGTAAAGTTAGACTCCAAATATGCTTTTAAATCAGCGATATAACTAGAATTTTCATACGTATCAAATCCGAGTGTGCTGGGATATGTTAGTTTGACCTCGATGTTCCGCCTTTTCGCCATCCTTATAAAACGCTGCAACGCTTGAATCGCTTCTGTCTCCTCAAAATGATCCGGAAAACGTAACGGCTTATTTTTGCTAGCATCTAAATCTGAAATCGCGATATTCTGATAGGACCCGCATTCACTAATATCAAATTGTTTCTCAACAAATTTTACATTTAATCTTAAATTAGCAAGTAAATAGTAAGCCTGCTTCTTTGGCGAAAAACGCTTCAAGTTGTGACGATTGTACATTCGGTAATACTCGTACGCAAAAATATCATGATTTGGTCGATAATAAAGCGAATAAGCGAAACAAAGTACGATTTCATCCCCTGATTTTGCATTTTTCATCGCTGCATCAAGGATAAACTGCATACCCAAACCAACATTTAGGCCAAAATTCACATGAGGTAGTTCTTCTTGTTCATTCAAAAGAGCTGTATCAAAACTGTATAATACGTCGCTTCCTCCCACGATCAGACGCTTCTTCCCTTGTATCCGAGCTGCATAATTCTCCTTCAACACAAGCAACCGTTTAATTCGCACAATCCCTTTTGCCTGATAGAAAAAGAAATACAGTAAGATTCCTGCGATAAGTAATACGACAACACTAGCGACAATAACCAAGATAATCACCTCAAAACCGGTATTTTATCATGATTGTTCCGTCCAATGGAGTGATATATAATTCCCGCTTCTTTCATCTGCTTTTGATCCATACAATTTCGTCCATCGATGACAATTGGTACACGCATCATTGTTTTTAAAGCATCCAAATCAAGCTGCCTCACCTCATACCATTCCGTCACAATGATAGCCGCCTCTGCATCAAGCAAAACAGGCTCCATCTTATCGTACAGCTCCACTGAATTCGGCAACAATGGACGCGCCTCTTTCGTTGCAACTGGGTCGTACGCCGCAACATTCGCGCCAGCATCCAACAATTGCGTAATAATCTTAATCGAGGCTGCATCGCGCATATCGTTCGTATTTGGCTTAAACGCTAATCCTAGCACCGCGATTTTTTTCCCGCGTAAATCATGGTGAATCGTCAATAAATTCTCCATCACTTTTTCATAACGCACCGCATTCACTGCCTCGACAGCATCCAATAACGGCAAGTTCTCCCCCTCCTCACGCGCCATCGCAACCAACGCCCTCGTATCTTTCGGAAAACACGAACCACCGTAACCAATCCCGGCCCGTAAAAATTGACTCCCAATCCTTGTATCCATGCCAATACCAGCACTCACAGCCTCAATATCTGCATTTTTCCATTCACACATATTCGCCATTTCATTGATAAAACTAATCTTCGTCGCTAAAAAAGCATTCGCTGCGTACTTAATCATCTCAGCGCTACGAATATCTGTCTCAAAAATCGGCACAGTAAAAAGTTCAAAAATTGTTCGCATCACGCTCGCCGCTTCCTCGTGCGCCGTCCCCACAACAATCCGATCCCCATAAAACGTATCATGAATCGCGCTGCCCTCCCGTAAAAATTCGGGATTCGAAACCATCATCGGCCGAGTCCCGCAAGTCATCGCAATCGTATCCGCAATCAAATCATTCGTCCCAACCGGAACCGTGCTCTTCGTCACAACGACCGTTTCCTCGTGCACAAATGGCGCAATATCACGAGCTGCAGCCAAAATATAATCCAAGTTCGCTGAACCATCCGCACTTTGGGGCGTCCCGACCGCAATAAAGAACACACTATCTGCCTTTACAGCTTCACGCAACTCCGTCTCAAACGTTAATCGCCCATTCCAAATATTATTGCCCATCAAACTCTCCAACCCTGGCTCATAAATCGGTGACTTGCCGCCACGCATTCGCGCCACTTTTGCCGCATCCAAATCCACACATGTCACCTGATGTCCTACTTCCGCAAGCGCCGTCCCAGTCACCAACCCAACATAACCTGTACCAATTACAACTATATTCATATTCCTCTCCTTCGCATCCTCTATTTCACCAGTACCATTTCTTGCTTCTCCAAATGCATCTGCTCTAAGCCCTTCACCAACGTATATAGCGGCTGCCAACCCGTCACCTCTTGAAATTTCGCATTAGAAAGACGACTATCACGCACGTCCCCTATCCGATTCCTTCTATTTTCCGGTACCACCGTCACTTGTAATAAATCGCTCATCACCGATAACACATCATTGATCGACGTCTGCTCACCTGTAGAAATGTTATAAATTCCATTTTCCCGAACATTCAAAGCTAAAATGAGCGCTTCCGCAATATCGGCCACATAAACAAAATCACGCGTCTGCTCCCCATCTCCATGAATAATTGGACTTTTCTCATGTATCACTTTATCCCAAAAATCAGAAATAACATCCTTTGCTCCCGTCCCTTTTTGACCATAAACATTCGCAAATCGGAGGACACAATACGGAAAATCGGCCATTTCACCGTTTAGCTCCAAATACTGCTCCCCCATCCATTTCGACATGCCATACGGTGAAATCGGCATTGGCGCGGCATCCTCCATGAGTGGCAACTCCGTGCTATTCCCATAAACCGCCGCCGAAGACGCAAATACAAACCGTTCAAAATCTGCTAATTCCTTGCAAGCCTCCATCACGTTCAACGTCCCCATAATATTAATATCCGCGTCCAATTGCTGCTTCGCAAGCGACACCTGCACATCAATCTGTGCGGCCAAATGAATCACAAAATGCGGCGCTATCTCCTTAATATACTCCTGCGCAGCTACACTCCGAATATCACAAACCTTCAAATCCACCAACATCTCAGGAATAGCCGATCGATGACCACTACTCAAATCATCCATCACAAAAACCTCATGTGGCGTTGCAAGTAAATTCTGAACCACCCGGGAACCAATAAAACCACAACCACCTGTTATTAAAATACGTTTTTTCCTCATGATTTTTCCCACTTTCGCTAATCTCTTAAACCGCATCTCGTGACCGCAACACAACCACAACCGTCCGCATCAAAATAACCATATCCAGCTGCAACGAAAAATTCTCGACATAGTGATAATCCAGCCGCATCTTCTCACCATTTGTCACGGAACTTCGCCCATTTACCTGCGCCCATCCCGTAATCCCTGGCTTCACTTCCAGACGTTTTCTCTGCTGCTCCGAATAACACGACGTAATCGCCGGTATTTCCGGTCTCGGCCCAATAAAACTCATATTTCCCAGCAATACATTGAAAAATTGCGGCAACTCATCAATACTCGTTTTGCGAATAAATGCACCAACCTTTGTCACATTTGGATTTTCCTCCGTCACATTTTTAAAAACAAATGTATCCGGAACGCCGTGCTCCCAGTCATATTCATGCTCGCCGCACGTCTCTCGCACGCGCATCGATCGGAATTTATAAATCGAGAATTCTTTCCCCAATTTTCCCGTTCGCTTCTGCACAAATAGCACTGGCCCGCGATCCTCCAACTTAATACATAGCGCGGTTAGCAACATGATCGGCGCTGCCAAAATAATCCCGATGATACTCAGCACAATATCTGCAAAGCGCTTCACGAAAACTGCCATCCACGTCCCTCTCTGTTTTTCCAACAAGCATATATCTTCATTTCTCATTTTTTCCAATGACTAATCCCCCCTCTGACTTCAAAAGTTGTCTCCCAATAAACCATAAACTAAGATTAAAAATAGCAATAACGCTCCCATACACAAGCATCGTCTGTAAAAAATCGCGCTGCATCCACCCAAAAATAGCAATGACAAACACAAGCTTGATAATCTCCAATACAATTTGCAGTTTTTGCCGTTCCAACAAATAGAGGATCTGCGAAGTCGCGCTACAAATAATTTGTGTTAAAAACATGACCCCTAAAACTTGTGTTAATTGCCCTGCCAAAAGCCACTCCTCACCGAAAAGCACTTGAAAAATGGGCGGTGCGAAAGATGCAAAAATACAAAATGGAATCGTTAAGTAATAGGCTAATTTCTTCGTTAACCCCACATATAATTCGTAAACCTTTGCTTTATTCTCCCCGATTTCCTTCGCTGCAACGCTATAAAAAAACTGGGATAATGTGATCGCTAAAACCGAAATCGGTACGATAATCACACGCTGCACAAAAGCATACTGCCCGCTATCATTTGCGCCAAAAATGGCTAACACGAGTAACAATGGAAGTTGTAACGACAGCGTATTTATCAGTCCCGCTGGCATCGAGAAGATAATAAAATGCTTATACCTGCTTATCAATTCTTTCGTATCGCCCCATGTGATACGGTTTTTAACACCTTGTTTCGAAACGCGAGATAATATCAAAACACTAATCGCTTTCCCAATCACATCGCCGAGCAGTAATCCTAACCCTTTCATCACATTTGAAAAGGCAAAACCAATCTGTGCTAGCCCAGTGAATCCATTCTGTAGCACCCGCGTCATCGCCAAGATCCGATACTGTTCCCGGTTCATATTTTCATAATTATAGATTTGAATTAGGCTCGTCATCGCAATCCCGACGGAGAGCAAGATCGCCTCCCACAAGGTTGGATAGATCCCTACCCAATTCAAAACACTAACGCCAAAAACAAGATACACCAGCAAAATCACTAGACTTATCAAGATCGCCAAAGATTGATTGATATGCATTAATTTTTTCGCCTGTACTCGGTTTCGCTCTAATGGAATCGCCTTTTCGAGCCCGAGACTAGCAACTTTCACCGTGATTGTAATGACCGTCACGTACGCCGCATAGATGCCGAATTCCGCCGCTGTATAAAGCCTTGCAATAATTGGCGCAAAAGCAATCATCAGCAATTGCGCAAAAGCATTACCACTAAACAGCGTCCAGATGATTTTTTTGATACTCAAAGCTCTTCCCCCTCTGCGTTTCCTCGCTCGTCCGGAATAAGTAATTCAACCCCATCGCGATAAAAATACCATTCGTCATGAGCGCGATGATGAACGAACTATCAACCAAACTCCAAGCTGGCATGACCATCAACGCGACACTAATAACAAAATTCCGATTCGCCGAAATACTATCATAAATCCATAGAACCACCGTGAGTAAAATGGTAAATAGGATCATACCGATGTAACCAAATGCCGAATATCCGTCCGCCCACATGTTCACATTCGCCGACATTTGCTCTGAACCAAAATAATTAAATCCGATGACATAACTAGGATTCGCGTCATAAGGATAATCGACCAAGCCGCGAAATATGGAGTGCCCTAAATAAGTTTTCGGATGCGTGGAGAAGAAGTCGAAAAAGAAACTCGATAGCGCGCCTGGCAGAAATAACATGCGTCTCGTGAAAATCTCTGTGAGCGTAATATTTCCGCTAAGCATATCGAAAACCATGGAAAACACAACGAGAAAGAGAATCATCCAGACAAACCTGACGCCGAATTTAGCACCTCGATGCCGCAAACAAAACAGAACAACCGCAAGTAAACACAACGATAAGGCAACACTTTTATGACCAGTAACCGAGTAAACATACACTTGACCAACGATTCCAGCGCCGATGAGCACAATATTCCCCTTCAAGACACCTAATGTGACTAAAAAGAGATCCATAATTTTAGAAAGCCAAACGACGGCGTATCCAGAGAAACGATTAGCCTCTCCCCGATAAGTTTCGCGAACATCATACACTTCTTTAAACGACACCAAATCGATGCGAAATCCGAAAGTCTGAATCATAATCGCATATAACAACATCGTGAAAAAGACGATACCAACCTGAACTAAATTTTGCGATATGTTCCATTCTCTCATTTTAATGAGCGGTAGTTTTCCACCGAGGTAAAGAATAACTAAGCACAGCAAAAACACTAACTTGAAGATGAAAAAAGCATCAAATGGCGTCTCTCGAACAAAATCTGGTATCAGCATGACTGGTATATAGGCGAAAACATAGAGTATCCAATAGATAACTTGCGATGGCCTTTTCGTTCGATATTCCGACCATGTTGCTGGTAAAAAGGCCAATACGCTAGATACTAGGCAGATCCACAATGGCGGATGAAGGTTGACGAGCCGATAGTAGCTATACGATGGCGATATGAGGTAAATGTAGGCGATGTAAAGACTAATGATGTATAAAATAATTCCTACTAGCACGGATAACTTGCCGACTCGAATAGACATCCGATCCTTTCCCCCTTACCTTTTCACATAGTTGTAGTAATAGTTAGAATCGTTACGGCGGCGTTGTACCTTGTTACGAATAATTCCTAGAACATCAATATTTTGCATTTTACACTTCTCGATACATTCTTTTAACTGCGTTTTCGTCGTTTTCCCATTCTCTAAAACAAGAACCGTCGCATCACAATAGTTAGCGATGATAATACTATCCGACAAGCCAATAGGCGGCGCATCAATAAAAATAAAATCATATACTTCCTCATACTCTTTCAAAAACTCCGGTAACAAACTGTCGCTCAATAACTCAGATGGATTATATGGCGACCCACCACTCGTCATCACATCTAGATGATCATCAATTTTCTGAATACCTTCATACTTATCGAATTGGTGATCTTTCAAAAGATCTGATAACCCAACATAATTCTTCAAGTTAAAAATTCGATGGATGGTTGGTAATCGTAAATCGCCGTCAATCAAAAGAACTCGCTTGCCACTTTTGGACATAAACATCGCTAAATTGGCAATCATAGAAGATTTCCCCTCACCTTGCCTGCAAGAAGTTGCCATGATCGTTTTGATTTTTTTCTTATCTGCGATGTACTGAATCGAGGCTCGGATATTACGAAATTGTTCTGGAACCCTTCCTTTTTCATCCAATATGAGCGATCTTTTTTTCACTTGTTTTTTCATTACCATTTTTCAATCTCTCCCAACACCGGAATCACGGTTACTTCCTGAATATCTGTATCTTCGCGGATTGTAACATTGGTAAAGCCGTGGATAAACATGATAACTGCACCAATCATGAGGCCAATAAATGCGCCCATCGCCAAACTCATCTTTTTATTCGGACTCACGATAGTTCCTTCGACTGCTTTTGATAAAATCACAATGGTGTTGTCCTCGATAAGATTCCCAACTTCTTGTTGCATCGTCGCCACCGTGTTATTGACAAATTTGATTGCTTTTTCAGCACTGTCAGCCGTATATGCTACGGAAATAATTTGTGAGTCATTTTCGTTTTTTATTGCTAATTTTTGCGCCAAGATTTCTGGTTTAGCTTTTAAATCCAAATCTTCTTTCACTTTATCGATGATGTAATTACTTTTCAAAATGCCCGTATACGTGCTAATTAGCCGATTATTTGTGTTCGCATCCAGCTTAATATCATCTTCTGCAAGCTTCTGCGGTTTCACAAGTATGTCCGAACTCGCTTGGTACATCGGAACCGCCATTTGCGTTACCCATATATACGACCCTGCAATACCAACGTTTGTCATGAAAAGCAACAAGATGGCATAGCGTTTCAAATACTGCACAAGCATTTTCATGTCAATTTTCTTTTCGATATTCACCGTTTTACACCACTTCTCTTTCGCTTTGTTTTGAATAGACTATTATACATAAATTCAAAATGAGTGTTCCGTATTGTCACAAGGGATTCCTACGCATCATGTCGATGTCACTAACTTTTTATCTATAGTTTTTTAGTCCGTGAATGTCTAGTAGGAATCACTTCATCGACTTCTTACTTTGCGCAACGTTTAGATTTATGCTCTTTGTCGAACTGTTTACCGTAGATTATTTTTCTGCTTTAACCTTGAACCCCAGCGACTTGTTGTATCTTTTTTTCTTTATATAAATTGCCATAGTTCACATAATTCACATTTGTACCTACGCTTTGAACAATATTTTTCGTGTCAAGTATCGTCGCATCACGCATTCTATCGGTATAGCTCGTTGGGATATTACGAAACTCGTCGTGATCGCTTAGCACCAGAATAAGAGAACTTCCTTCGCATGCCTCTTCTCCTTTTAGCGGCAGTTCGGCTACGTGCGGATCAAAGACACGCACTTCAAAACCAGCTTCGTCTAATCGGTCCCTAATTTCCATCGCAGGACTTTCCCTAACATCATCAATATTTCCTTTATACGTCAATCCAAAAAGGGTTACTTGATTCCCTTCTCGCTCTGCCATTAACGCCTGGACTTGTTGTACAACATAGGCTGGCATACTATTATTAATGGCTCGCGCTGTCTGCATCAACGGAGATTGTTCAGGAGCCGCTGCAATCACAAAATATGGATCCACCGCTAAGCAATGTCCACCCACGCCTGGACCGGGTTGATGTACATTCACACGTGGATGTTTGTTCGCCATTTCAATGACGCGCAATGCATCGATCCCTAAATGATCACTAATTTTAGCAAGTTCGTTGGCCAGTGCAATATTCACATCGCGATACGTATTTTCCATTAATTTACTAAGTTCCGCCTCGCCCGCTTGCGCTTTTATCATTTCGCCTTTCACAAAAGTCCCATAAACTGCTGCGGCTTTTTCCGTACAAGCATCAGTAATTCCACCAATAATACGTGGATTATGTATCAACTCATGCATGATATTTCCAGGCAAAACACGTTCTGGACAATGCGCTAAAAAGATATCTTCTCCCACTGTAAAATCGTTCTTTTCAACCATCGGCTGGACCACGTCAACCATCGTACGCGGTGCAATCGTTGACTCTACAATGATGGTATCGTTTGCTTTCACATACGGTAAAATGCTCGTCAAAGCAGCTTCGATATAACTCGTATCACACGATTGGTATTGATCGGCTTTATTTGGTGTAGGGACAGCGATAATGTAGGCATCCGCACTCACAGGTTGTGTACTTGCACAGAAATTTCCCAACAATAGCACTTCTTCTAAATCTTGTTCCAAACCAGGCTCTTCAATATGAATGAGTCCAGCGTTTAACTGCGTTGTCATCCATGGTGATAAATCAACACCCGTCACTTTATGCCCATATTTTGCGAACAGTATCGCGGTAGGCAAACCAATATACCCTAGTCCGATAACCGTAATTTTCATATAGTTGCTTCCACCTTTCGTTTTATTTTGTTGGAATTGTAACTGTCCACGTCACATTTTCCGTCGTTTCTTGTGAATATGGCTCATACAGTACAGTCACTTCTTTTTGATCCACTGGTATTTCATAGAATCCTGGTCCTTTTAACGTCTTACCCGCAGCAATCTCATCGCCGAAGTTTTTAGCGTTTAAACCATACATCGCATGTTTTTTTCCATCTTTTGTCTGAATAACGAAGTCCCCAGCACCTGCACCAGCTTCTTCCTTACCTGTATTCTTCACAGCGAAATCGAGCTGTATCATCTGTTTTTTATCGTTATTACTAATTTTCAATTGAATATCTGCCAATGTTATTTCTAAATTATTGGCTACTCTTGTTTTACCAATATCATCGCTAGCTGTCTTACCACAACCGCTCATCGCCAACATCGAGACTAGACTTAGTAAAAATAGCGCGAGCCAGATTTTGTTCTTTTTCATAAAATTGGAACTCCCTTTCAAAACTAGGACATCATAAGTGGCGATGAACGCCACTTATGATGCATCTGAATTATTTCGTTGGTGCTTGAATCGTTACTTTTTTGCTGTCTAGTTGTTTGCCTAATTTATCGTATACTGCAATCGTGACATTATCGTCTGCTTTTTTGATTTTATCTAATGTGTAGAATTTGAATGTACCATCGCTAGCAATACTACCACCTGCGTATATAGTTCCATTCACGGTTACTTTCATAGCTGCTACGTCTCCTGATACAGTCCCAGTTAGCGATGCATCACCTGGAATTGTCATAGTAGCTGGTGTTACTTGTCCTGCCGTTGTGACAACGTTGTTCGTAATTGTTACTGTTTTTGTGTCGAGAAGTTTGCCAACACTGTCGTACGCGCGAACCACAATGATGTCTTTCGGTGATTTCGTTTTATCGAAAGAATAGAACCTGAATGTACCATTCGC
>NZ_JAASUG010000017.1:0-17774 GCF_014322885.1 Listeria grandensis
TTTGTTTTGCTTCGAACGCTAACTGATGGATTACATACTCGCTCCGCTCCTATGCATATTGGTAGCGTAACTCACTTCTCTTCGCTTCCAGTAGCTATCTTTGTTTTGCTTCGAACGCTAACTGATGGATTACATACTCGCTCCGCTCCTATGCATATTGGTAGCGTAACTCACTTTGTTCGAACGCTACCAACAATTATATCATTTCTAGGTGATAAGCGCACCACATCTAAGATTCTTTTATAAAAATCTTTAACTTTCTTCGCATTAAGTGGATGCAATCAGAATTTTTCTATGCTATGATATTAGTAATATGAATTACTCTCATTTCCATAATCTAGCTTATTTTGTATGAAAGGAAGTCTCTCATGGATAACAATAGAGAACAGTGGGGTTCTAAATTAGGCTTTACGCTCGCATCAGTCGGTGCCGTAATCGGAATCGGAGCTATTTGGAAAATGCCTTATATTGCTGCAAAAACTGGCGGTGGTGCTTTTTTCATTGCTTTCTTTATTCTTACATTTGTCATTGTACTTCCCATTTTAATCGGCGAATACATCATTGGGCGTTCCTCTAAGGGCGATGCCATAAAAGCCTATAAAGTGCTTTCCCCTCAAACACACTGGAATTGGGTCGGAAAACTTGGTGTTCTTGGCTCTAGCTTAGTCCTTGCCATTTATGGAATCGTCGGTGGGTGGACACTCGCTTACATTGTTAAGGTGCTAACGGGCTCGGTCAGCCATATTGATAAAGCGCAGTTGTCATTACAGTTTAGCTTGACAACAGCCAACACAGCCATTGCAATTACAGGTACTGGAATTTTTATCTTGTTAAATATCTTAATTGTCTCGCAAGGGGTGCGCGCCGGTCTTGAAACAGTAAGTAAGATCGTCGTACCAATGCTTTTTATTCTCCTGATCATTCTCACCATTCGTGGTTTGACACTTCCAAATGCGCTCAGTGGGCTAGGACACTTCCTAAAACCAGATTTTTCAGCAATCAACAGTGAAACACTGCTACTCATCCTGGGTCAGTCCTTTTTCTCTTTAAGCGTCGGGATTTCGCTGATGGTCACCTATGGCTCTTATCTAAACCATACGATTAACATTCCAAAAACATCCTCCATCATTGTTTTGTTAAACTTTTTCCTTTCTATACTTGTTGCACTGGCGATTTTCCCTGCCTTACTCTCTTTTGGCTTATCGCCGGATGAAGGACCTGGCATATTATTTGTCGTCTTGCCTTCGATTTTCAACCAGTTACCATTTGGAACAACTTGGTTTGTCGCATTTCTAGTCATGTTCTTTGTCGCGATTCTGTCCTCCAGTTTCTCGTTACTCGAAACAGCGACCGCGCCTTTCATCAACAGATTCAAAAGCCGACCGCTAGCTACTTGGGTTGTCGGTGGCGTTATCTTTCTAGTTGCGATACCAGCTACACTTAGCTTTGGGATTTGGAGTGATATCACCATTTTTGGGCAAACCATCTTTAGAGCCATCGATTATGTAACTACAAATATTATTTTTCCAATTGGTGCACTATTTACAGCGATCTTTGTTGGTTTCAAACTCCCGCGCCAAGCGTTATTTGACGAATTCACGAGCAGTAGTGGTCTAGGGCGTAAAAGCTTTATGGTCTGGCTTTTACTACTCAAATATATTGCACCCATCGCGATCATTTTGATTTTTCTGTCAGCCACAGGGATTATATCGTTTTAACAAAATAGAAAAAGAGGTACGCCTAAAATTGTTCAGTGGCACACCTCTTTTTTACAATTTATTTGTCTTTCATTCGATCAAAAACAACCTCATACATATCATTGCCATAATTCAAAGAACGCTTGACGCGAGAAATCGTTGCCGTACTAGCTCCTGTTTCAGCTTCAATCACATTATATGTCTTGCCTTCATGCAACATGCTAGCCACTTGGAAGCGCTGTGACATCGATTGAATCTCATTTACTGTGCATACATCGTCAAAGAAAGCATAACATTCTTCTAAATTCTCCAGTGCCAAGATCCCTTTAAAAAACGTATCTAGACCTTCACCACGCAATTTTTCTATTTGCATGCGTATACCTCCATTAATTCAGACTCTTCTTCACCATTTTAACGCACTAGTGTGAATAACACAACAAGAAGGTTCAAAAATCCGTTACAATTATGCTATACTAAAATGTATAAAAAGGAGGCTTCAGCATGAAAGCAAAAATTATCTTATTTTTCTCACTCTTATTAATATGCATTGGGATATCTTATTCGTCGGTTTCCGCTGAGCGCTCATTCACAATTCCAAGATACGAGAACCATGTACAGATTCAGCAAGACGGATCTGCAACCATTACAGAAAAAGTGACTTTCGACTTTGATGGAGCCTTTAATGGGGCGACGATGGATATTGACACAGCTGGACTACCACAGATCAAAGACTTGCAAGTATCCGTTGATGGTAGCCCACCTTATGTACAAAGCAATTCTAGCCAGCCTGGAACCTTTATGGCAAATTATGACAATGACATACTCAGAATTAAAGTCTACTCGCCTACCGACACGGCTGTAAAAGAGTTTTCCTATCGCTACACCTTAAAAGATGTTATCACATGCTATAACGATACAGCCGAATTCAATCGAAAACTCGTCGGCACAAACTGGCAAGAGTCGCTCGATCATGTTGCTATAAGTATCACGTTACCAAGCGCTACAAAGAAAGCCGATCTACAAGCTTGGGCACATGGACCACTGGATGACAACATCTCGCTACACAACGAGCAATCCGTAAAACTAACGGCTGATGATGTTAAACCAGGTCAATTTGTTGAAGCACACGTCATTTTTCCAACTAATATCGTACCACTAAACCAAAATATTCAAGCCATTCATAAAAAAGCCGATATCCAGGCACAAGAAGCAAAACTTGCTAATCAAGCCAATGCGAAACGGATGTTTTCCAAAATTATTTTTTACGGTTGTAGTAGCTTCATGTTACTACTCGTGCTTATCGTAATTATCTGGACCTATTTTAAATATACAAAGCCAAGAAAGGCTGCATTTCAAGATAAGTATTTTCACGATATTCCGACAGACCTATCACCAGCAGTCATGAACAAGTTAATCTATTCTAAAACGGGCGCAAACGATATTGTTGCAACCATCATGGATCTTGTGCGCAAAAGGCAACTCACCATCGAAGAGCTCCCAGATGTCTCAGGTAATAAGAAAAAGGCAACCTATATCCTCTCCAAAATACCTGCGCCCTCTCCTATCACACTTCTAAACCATGAAAAAAGATTGATGACATGGCTGATAGAAAAGATTGGTGACGGTGAAAAAGTAACGCTAAAAGAAATCAACGCCTATGCAAAGAAAAATAAAGCCGCCTTCACCAGTTCGTTTACAAGCTGGAAAAATGGTGTCGCTAAAGACGCAAAGGAACACCAATATTTCGATAACAAAGCCAGCTCCAAAGCGAATAAGCTTTTGGCTATCTGTCTATCATGTATTATCTTAATCGGTATTGGCATTATTATTTTCAGCATAGCTACGAGTATTTTTTCCTTGTTTGCTTGTATTACCAGCATTATTACTTTTGCCATCTTGTTTACTTTTTGGGCGACTCAGTTCCCTATCAAAAATCAAATTGGAGCAGAAGAGTTTGCGAAATGGCATGCCTTCAAACGTTATATGAAAGACGTCGGAAATATGGATATGGCAGATGTCGGCTCGATTGCAATTTGGGATCATTACCTTTCCTATTCCATTTCACTTGGCTTGACGAAGGAAGTCCTAAAAGCCGCGTCCATCCGTTTCACCCCAGAGCAAGTACAGCAACAATCTGGTTTACTTTACTATTATTACGGCGGCGCAATGCTCGGCAACGTTCATCACGCGAATATGGATACAGGCTTTGCTGAAAGCTTCCAAAACACTTTTGAAAGCTCATTCAGCGGTGCTATAGCTAGTAGCGCATCTTCCAGTAGCGGTAGTGGTGGCGGATTCAGCGGCGGTTCCAGTGGCGGCAGCGGTGGTGGCTCAGGCGGCGGAGCCTTTTAAAAAACGTGCGATACATCTCAAAATATTTGAGGTATATCGCACGTTTTTACTTTACTTCACTGCTTTTGTTCCAATATCCATTCTGTAAAAGAAATCTGGATTATCTAGCTTTTTCATTTCTTTGTAGAGCTGTTCTTGTGCGGCTGTTATCGAATCTGCCGTTGCCGAAACAAGCAGGACGCGCCCTCCATTAGAAAGATACGCATCACCTTCTTCCGCTCGCTTCGTTCCCGCATGAAAAACCTCGGCCTGAACTTCTTGAAGACCTGTTATTTCCTTCCCCTTCGCGTATGCTTCAGGATATCCTGCACTCGCCAAAACTACACCAAGTGTCACGCCAGCTTCTTTCCACTCTAATATCGGTTCTTGATCGTGCAATAACGCATCAATCACCTTCGCAAAATCAGATTCTAACCGTGGCAAAACAACTTGTGTTTCAGGATCACCGAAACGCGCGTTGAACTCAATCACTTTTGGCCCATCCTCCGTCACGATTAACCCCGCGTACAAAATTCCAGAAAATGAGCGACCCTCTGCAACCATTCCTTTCGCAGCCGGTAACAAAATCTCCTGAATCGCTTCGTCAACTATCGTTTGGGAAATATGCGGTACCGGTGAATAAGCGCCCATTCCGCCCGTATTCGGTCCCTTATCGCCTTCGTAAGCCCGCTTATGATCTTGGGCAATTGCCATCGGATAAACTTTTTCACCACGAACAAAAGCCATTAACGAAAATTCCTCGCCATCCAAAAAGTCCTCTATCACGACCTTCGTTGCAGCCGCACCGAACTTACTATCCAGCAGCATATCTTTTAAAGCAACTATCGCTTCTTCCATATCAAAAGCAACGACTACACCTTTTCCAGCCGCCAAGCCATCCGCTTTAATCACGATCGGCACGCCTTTTTGTTGTAGATAAAGATAGGCTTCTTCATAGTCCGTAAACGATTCTGAGCCCGCCGTTGGGATGTCGTATTTTTTCATAAATTGTTTCGCGAAATCTTTACTTCCCTCAATGAGCGCCGCTTTTTGCGAAGGGCCAAATGCTTTAATTCCGGCTTTTTCAAAATCATCGACTAAACCAGCAAGTAGCGGTACTTCTGGACCCACAATGACCCAGTTCACAGCCTTCTCTTTGGCAAATTCGATAAGTGCAACCGCATCATTCTCTGAAATAGCACACGTCTTGATACCATCGCCAAGCATGCCATCATTTCCAGGCGCGCAGAATACAGACTCTACCGCATCGCTTTCTAGCAGTTTCTTACTGATCGCATGTTCACGCCCACCGCTTCCGACAACTAAAATTTTCATCGTATTACACGCTCCTCAATGTTTGAAATGGCGAACATGCGTAAGAACCATCGCAATACCATACTTATTTGCCATCGCAATCGAATCTTTGTCCTTGATTGAGCCTCCAGGTTGAATGATCGCTTTAATGCCTGCTTTAGCCGCTGCCTCAACGGTATCATCCATTGGGAAGAAGGCATCGGACGCTAGGACCGCACCCTTGGCTTTCTCGCCAGCCTGATGCAACGCAATAAATGCCGAGCCAATCCTGTTCATCTGACCTGCACCAATGCCAAGCGTTTGTTTTTCATTGCCAACGACGATCGCATTCGATTTCACATGCTTCACAATTTTCCACTGGGCAAGAAGCGCATTCCACTCGTTTTCTGATGGTTCTGTGTCCGTCACAACTTCATATGTCGCCGCGTCTTCTGCCACCGCATCGCCATCTTGCAATAATAAGCCGCCAATCACCGACGTTTTTTCCACCGCATTCACTGGCCCTGCAAACGGAACCGTCAACAAGCGAATATTCTTCTTCTGTGATAAAATCGCGAATGCCTCCTCGGAAAAACTCGGCGCAATAATAATCTCTAGGAAAATCTGACTCATATGCGTCGCCGTTGCCGCATCAACTTCCCTATTAATCGCCACAATCCCACCAAAAATCGAGGTCTCATCCGCTTCATAAGCCTTCAAATAAGCCTCTTCTGGCGTCACACCTACGCCTACACCGCACGGATTCATATGTTTCACCGCTACTGCGACAGGTTCTGTAAATTCAGCCGCAATTCGAAGCGCTGCGTCCGTATCGCGAATATTGTTATACGACAACGCTTTGCCATGTAGTTGTTTGGCTTCACTGATAGACGCCGCAACACCTAGCGGTTCTGTATAGAATCCTGCCTGTTGATGCGGATTTTCGCCATATCGCAAATCCTGTTTTTTATTATAAGTTAGCGTTAATTTTTCAGGGAACTCTTCCCCCACGATATCCGTCAAATAGCCTGCAATCAACGCATCGTATGCCGCTGTATGTCGGAAAACTTTCGCTGCCAAGCGCTGATTTGTTTCAAAAGTAACCGCGCCGTGATCACCGAGTTCAGCTAGGACTGGTGCATAATCCACGCTATCGACAACAACCGTCACCGCTGCGTAGTTTTTCGCCGCAGAACGCAACATCGAAGGTCCGCCGATATCGATATTTTCAATCGCCTCACCAAGTTTCACATCAGGTTTTGCAATCGTTTCTTGAAACGGATACAGGTTCACACATACCAAATCGATTTTAGCAATATCATGCGCCTCAATCGCCGCCATATGCGCCGCGTCATCACGACGAGCAAGCAGCCCACCATGAATCGCCGGATGTAGCGTCTTCACGCGTCCATCTAACATCTCTGGAAAATCAGTGACTTCCTCTATTCCAATCACCGAAAGCCCGCTATCCTCTAACGCCTTCTTCGTTCCACCCGTCGAAATAATTTCAAATCCAAGCCCCACTAGCGACTGCGCGAATTCCACGACACCCGTTTTATCTGACACACTAATTAACGCTCTTTTCATGATTGTCCCCCTATTATTTTTTTAACAACTTTCGGATAAAATTGATGCTCTACTTTATGTATTTTCGTCGTGAGTGAATCTGTCGTATCCGCAGGCAAAATAGCGACAGACTGCTGTGCGATAATCGGTCCCGTATCCATTCCCGCGTCCACAAAATGCGCGGTGACACCAGTTTCTGCTACCTTCGCGGCAAATGCCTGACCAATCGCATCTTTCCCAGGAAAAGCAGGTAATAACGACGGATGCAAGTTGACAATCTTATTTTCGTACGCCTCCAGTAAAGTTGGCCCAATCAGACGCATATATCCCGCTAAAACAAGGAATTCTACCCCTGATTCCTGCAATTTAGCGACAATCTCCCGCTCAAAAGCCGCCTTATCCGCAAAAGCCTTCGGAGAGAACAGAAACACTGGAATTCCAGCTGTCTCTGCCCGCTCTAACACAAACGCGCCCGGTTTATCACAAACAAGTAACGCCACCGATTCTTTAATCAACGCATCGTCCACCAACGCCTGAAAATTACTACCCGATCCCGAAGCAAAAATCGCGATTTTCATCTTAATTGCCTCCCGTAAACACGACTTGCGCGCCATCTTGTTTCGGCGTCACTTTTCCAATCGGATATGCTTTTTCACCCTGTTCCTCTAAAATGGCAAGCGTTTGTGCCGCATCTTCCGCCGCAACGACAAGCACCATCCCGATTCCCATATTGAAAATGCCGTACATCTCGTCCGCATCGATTTCCCCATACTTTTGTAGCACATCAAAAATCGGCAAAACAGGCCAAGCATCACGCGTAATCGAGACCGCCAAATCCGCCGGCAACACCCGTGGCAAATTCTCGATAAAGCCGCCACCCGTCACGTGCGAAATCCCGTGCACCGTTACATTTTTAATCACTTCCAAAACAGGTTTCACATAAATCCGCGTTGGCACGAGCAACTCATCCGCAAGCGTCTTGCCCCCAAGCTCCGGCAAAACTGTATCCAGCGCCAAATCATGCTCCTTAAAGAAAATTTTGCGTACCAACGAGTATCCATTACTATGAATTCCACTCGATGCCAAGCCGATCAAGACATCGCCAGCCGCAACCCGCTCGCCCGTAATCACGTCCGCCTTCTCGACCGCACCAACCGTAAAGCCAGCCAAGTCATAATCGTCCGCACCATACATGTCCGGCATCTCCGCCGTCTCACCACCAACAAGCGCGCACCCAGCCAACTCGCAACCGTCCGCAACACCTTTGACAATCTGCTCCATCTTGCCCGGAATCGTTTTCCCCGTCGCAATATAATCCAAGAAGAAAAGCGGTTCCGCGCCCTGCGCCAAGATATCATTCACACACATCGCGACACAATCCACGCCAATCGTATCGTGCTTATCCGCCTCAATCGCAAGCAGCAACTTCGTACCAACGCCATCCGTCCCCGAAACAAGCACAGGTTCACGCAAGCCAAGCCCACTAAGATCAAACATCCCGCCAAACGAACCAATCGCGCCCATCACACCGTTACGCTTCGTGCGAGCCACATGTTTTTGAATCCGCTCCACAACCTCATAACCCGCCTCTACATCGACGCCAGCCTTACTATACGCATTCTCTGCCATTTGCAAAATTCCCCTCTCAACGTGACTCGGCTTCTAAACTCGCCAAATATTCTTTTTCATAATCAAATAATTCCGTCGGGTAATCCCCGTTAAAATATGCCATACAAAGTCCGCCATAAGGCTCATTCGGATACGGCTTACCAACCGCTTCCACAAGCCCATCCTCCGACAAATACGTCAGCGAATCCGCACCGATAATCCGGCAAATCTCATCCACCGAATAATTCGCCGCAATCAACTCACTCCGCGTTTGAATATCAATCCCATAAAAACAAGGAAAAGCAAGCGGTGGAGACGCAATCCGAACATGCACTTCCGCAGCACCTGCCTCACGCAATAATTGCACAATCCGGCGACTCGTCGTCCCGCGCACAATCGAATCATCAATCATGACCACCCGTTTGCCCTCGACAACGCCGCGTACCGCTGACAATTTCATTTTCACACCTTGTTCCCGCAACTCCTGTGACGGCTCAATAAACGTCCGCGCCACATAACGGTTCTTAATCAAGCCCAGCTCGTACGGAATGCCAGTTTCCTCCGCATACCCAATCGCCGCCGAAATACTTGAATCAGGAACCCCCGTCACCACATCCGCCTCAACAAAAGCCTCCTGCGCCAACCGTTTCCCCATCCGTTTTCGCGCTGAATGGACATTAATTCCCGCAATATTCGAGTCAGGACGCGCAAAATACACATATTCCATACTACAAATCGAATGCTTCACGTCTTCCGTGAACTTCTCAATATGCAACCCATCATCATTAATAATAATCAGCTCACCCGGCTCCACATCACGCACAAACTCCGCGCCAACCGTATCAAACGCACACGTCTCCGAAGCAATCACATACGAATCACCAATTTTCCCAATCGAAAGCGGTCGGAAACCATTCGGATCAAGCGCTGCAATCAACTCATTCTCCGTCAAAAGGATATACGCAAAACCACCCTTGACCTTGTTCAGCGCCACCTTCAAATCCTCTACGAACGATCCCGTCTGGCTACGTTTCAACAAATGCGCCAGGACCTCCGTATCCGAACTCGTCTGAAAAATCGCGCCTTCCTCTTCCAACTCCTGCCGAAGCGTCTGCGCATTAATCAAATTCCCATTATGCGCCAGCGCCAGACTCGAATTATGAAAGTGGAATAAAAACGGTTGAACATTACTCAAACTCTTGCCACCAGCCGTCGCATAACGCACATGACCGATCGCCGATTTCCCGACAAGTTCGTCGAGTTCCCCGTGCTTAAACACATCCGCAAGCAGGCCCAAGTTACGATGCCCCTTTAGCGTCACGCCATCCGTCGACACAATCCCAGCACCCTCTTGCCCACGATGCTGCAGACTATGCAAACCGTAATACGTAATATGCGCCGCACTCGGATGATTCCAAATCCCGAAAATACCACATTCCTCGTTCAATCCTCTTATTTCAGTAGACATGGAATAGCCCCTTCCCAAACTTGTTTTAACGCACTAAGTTCGGCTTTAATTGCTGATTTTTCCGTTTGCACCACCAATTGTGGCACCTCTGTGACCTCGCCTAAACGCACCACTTTCTCCGTTTCAAACAACTGCTCGAATTTCGCAGCATCGTCCGCTTTCACCGATACCAAGAAACGCGATTGCGACTCACTGAAAAGCAATTCCTCTGAAAAAGGTACCTTGATCGCCGCGCCTAAATCATTCGCAAAACCTGCC
Source organism: Listeria grandensis (assembly GCF_014322885.1). Lineage (NCBI taxonomy): Bacteria > Bacillati > Bacillota > Bacilli > Caryophanales > Listeriaceae > Listeria > Listeria grandensis. The sequence continues at coordinate 10,222 of NZ_JAASUG010000017.1, forward strand.
TCAGCAAGCGCCACCGCAAGACCACCTTCTGCCAAATCATGCGCCGAAGCAACAAGACCTTCCTGAATCGCCGTCAATAAGAACTGCTGATAATGCTTCTCCATCTGTAGATCAAGCTCAGGCGCGCGTCCACTAATTTTGCCTTGTTCCAATTTTTGCAATTCCGAACCGCTAAATTCTGGCTTCGTTTCGCCGATCAAATAAATCACATCGCCAGCCGCTTTGAAACCTTGCGTCGTAATATGCGCCACATCCTCAACTAAACCAACCATTCCAATCACCGGCGTCGGATAAATACCTTCCCCATCCGTCTCATTATACATCGAAACATTCCCTGAAATGACTGGCGTATCAAGCGCTAAACAAGCCGCACTAATCCCGTCCGCTGCCTTCTCAATCTCCCAGAAAATCTCCGGTTTCTCTGGATTCCCAAAATTCAGACCATCCGTAATCGCCAGCGGTTTCGCACCCGAACAAACAATATTCCGAGCCGCTTCTGCAACCGCAATCTGGCCACCTTTTTCAGGATCCAAGTAGAGATATCGTGAATTACAATCCGTCGTCATCGCAATGGCCTTATTCGTCCCACGAACCCGTAAAACAGCCGCATCCGAACCAGGCGCAACCGCCGTATTCGTCCGAACTTGATAATCAAATTGCTCATAAATATGACGCTTACTCGCAATCGTTGGCTGTCCAAGTAACGCTTTCCATGTCGCCACAACATCCGTCACAACTGGCGCAAAAGCCTCTTCCGCTTGGAAATCACGATAACGCTTTGGCTCCGATGAAGGTTTATGATACACAGGCGCATCCTCAGCTAGCGCGTCAACCGGAACGTTCGCCACGATTTCCCCGTGATGCACAATTTTGTACATCTTATCATCCGTCACCGTTCCAATCGTTACAGCCTCCAAGCCATAACGCTCAAACAACGCTTTAATCTCCGCCTCATGTCCTTTTTTCACACATAAAAGCATCCGTTCCTGCGACTCCGAAAGCAACATTTCATACGCCGACATATGCGTTTCCCGTTGCGGCACATCGTCCATAATGAGCTCCAAGCCCGATCCAGCCTTCGATGCCATCTCCGAACTCGAACTCACCAAGCCCGCCGCGCCCATATCCTGAATTCCAATCAAAATATCCGAATGATCACGAATCAAGTCCAGACACGCCTCCAGCAACAATTTCTCCATAAACGGGTCCCCTACTTGAACCGCCGAACGCTGCTGCTCGCCTTCTTCACTAAATTCCACCGAGGCAAAAGTAGCCCCATGTATCCCGTCGCGCCCCGTTTTCGCACCAACATACATCACCGGATTACCAACGCCAACCGCCTGACCTTTTTGAATATCCTCTTTTGCAATCAAGCCCACACACATCGCGTTCACCAATGGATTCTTCGCATAACACGGATCAAACTGCACCTCACCGCCAACCGTCGGAATCCCAATCGAGTTCCCGTAACCAGCAATCCCAGCCACGACCTCGTTCACCAAATATTTCGTATGCGGATTATCAATCTCACCAAAACGAAGCGAATTCAGCATCGCAATCGGACGCGCACCCATCGAGAACACATCACGAATAATCCCGCCAACACCAGTCGCAGCGCCTTGATACGGCTCCACATAAGATGGATGATTATGGCTCTCCACTTTAAACGCAACGCCCAGTCCATCACCAATATCCACAATCCCAGCACCCTCACCAGGACCTTGCAACACTTGCGGGCCCTCCGTCGGGAACTTGCGCAACACCGGTTTTGAATTTTTATAACTACAATGTTCCGACCACATCACCGAAAACAAACCCGTCTCCGTATAGTTCGGCTTCCGTTTCAAAATATCACAAACAAGACCATACTCACTCTCACTGAGCCCCATTGTCTCATAAATTTTCTGCTCCTCAATTTGCGCCGCTGACGGTTCCTGATTCACATTAAGCATGTACTTGTTCCTCCTTCCAAGCCTTCAACATCGATTTAAAAACGCCAAGTCCAGCCGTTCCACCAACAACGTCCTCCACAGCACGCTCCGGATGCGGCATCATGCCTAGTACATTCCCGGCCTTATTCGTAATCCCAGCAATATTCGCAATACTTCCATTAGGGTTTTCCGACGCATACGTGAACACAATTTGCCCATTCGCCCGCAATTCTGCAAGCGTAGCATCATCACAATAATAATTCCCCTCACCATGCGCCACAGGAATCCGAATTTCTTCCCCCGCCTCATATTCCGACGTAAACATCGTCCCCGCATTCTCCACACGCAAACTCACTGTTTTACAAACAAAATGTAAGTTATTATTTCGAATCAAAGCACCAGGAAGCAAGCCACTCTCCGCCAAAATTTGAAACCCATTACAAACACCAAGTACAGGCTTACCCGTTTCCGCAAACCGCACCACTTCCGGCATAATATTCGCAAATTTCGCAATCGCACCCGTCCGCAAGTAATCCCCATATGAGAATCCACCAGGAATCATTACCGCATCAAAACCGTCTAAACTCGTCTCCGCATGCCACACATATTCCGCCTCTTCACCGAGCGCATCTTGAATCGCATGCAACATATCTAAATCACAATTCGAACCTGGAAATTGAATGACCGCAAATTTCATCCTTAAGCCTCCTCAATTTCATAACGATAATCTTCCATCACTGGGTTTGTCAGCAACTTATCACACATTTCATCCAAGACCGCATGAATGTCACGATCCGATTTCGCCACTTGAAGCTCCATGTATTTCCCAATCCGTACATCCTCAACCTCGCCGTAATTCAAACTTTTCAGCGACCCCATCACAGCAGTCCCCTGAGGATCCAACACACTTTTCTTCAACGTCACAAACACCTTCACATTATACATTCAAACAACCTCCTTTAATCTTTTCAAAACTTCCTCGTAAACCGCAGTTAAATTCCCAATATTCCGACGAAAGACATCCTTATCCAACTTGGCATTCGTATCCCGATCCCATAATCGGCACGTATCTGGCGAAATCTCATCCGCAAGCAAAATATTCCCATTCTCATCACGCCCAAATTCCAATTTGAAATCAATCAGCGTAATATTCATTTTTGCGAATAATTCACATAAAGCCACATTTATCTCAAGCGCCGCCTGCTTCAAAATCGCAATCTCATCCTCCGTCGCCGCCTCCAAATAAAGCACATGCGCGTCATTAATAAACGGATCATCCAGTGCATCATCCTTATAATAAAACTCCACGATTGGTTGCAGCGCCTGCGTCCCCTCAGGAACCCCAAGACGTTTCGCCAGACTCCCAGCAATCACATTCCGCACCACAACCTCAAGCGGAATAATCTCTACAGAACGCACCAACTGCTCCGTATCAGACAATTGCTCCACAAAATGGCTCTTAATCCCCACTTCTTCCAAATATGTAAAAATCCGCGACGTAATCTCGTTATTCAAACGCCCCTTACTCGCAAAACTCTCCTTACGTTCCCCATTCAGCGCCGTCGCATCGTCCTTATAAGCTACCCGCAACACACCATCCTGATCCGTACTAAACAACCGTTTCGCTTTTCCCTCATACAATAAATTCGCCACTGCTAAAAGTCTCCTTTTTCATTTCGAATTTTGACCTGAATAAAGCATGAAAAACCATGAAGACACCGTAACCCTCCATAGTTTTTCATGATGCCGTCCTTAAAGTCCCAAGCGGTTAAAAATCATATCTACCTGCTTCAAATGATAGTTATAATCGAAGCAAGCATCCATTTCTTCCTTAGAAAGACGATCCGTAATCTTCGGTTCCGCCTCAACCAGCGTCTTAAACGGCACTTGCGTCTCCCAAGCTTCCATCGCCTTAGGTTGCACCGTATCATACGCCTCTTCACGAGCCATCCCCTTATCGATCAACGTCAACAGCACACGTTGTGAATAAATAAGACCCAGCGTCCGATCCATATTACGCTTCATATTCTCCGGGAACACCGTCAGATTCTTCACGATATTACCAAAACGATTCAAGATATAATCAAGCAAAATCGTCGCATCCGGCAAAATAATCCGTTCCGCAGACGAATGCGAAATATCACGCTCATGCCACAGCGGCACATTCTCATACGCCGTCACCATATGCCCGCGAATCACACGCGCTAAGCCTGTCACATTCTCCGAACCAATCGGGTTACGCTTATGCGGCATCGCAGAAGACCCTTTTTGCCCCTTCGCAAAAAACTCTTCCACCTCACGAACCTCACTCTTTTGAAGCGCACGAACCTCCACAGCAAATTTCTCCACAGAAGTCGCAATCAAAGCCAGCGTCGCCATATAATCCGCATGACGATCCCGTTGCAGTGTCTGCGTTGAAATCGGAGCCGGCGTCGTACCTAATTTCGCGCAAACATACTCCTCCACAAAAGGATCAATGTTCGCGTACGTCCCAACAGCCCCAGAAATCTTCCCGAATTCCACGCCATCAGCAGAACGGTTAAACCGCTCCAAATTCCGCTTCATTTCCTCATGCCAAAGCGCCAACTTCAAGCCAAACGTCGTCGGTTCCGCGTGCACACCATGCGTCCGCCCCATACAAACCGTATGCTTATGCTCCTTCGCCTTGTTCGCTAAAATCTCAATAAAGCGCTCCAGATCCGCACGCAAAATCGCATTCGCCTGCTTCAAAATATACGAGTTCGCTGTATCCACAACATCCGTCGAAGTCAAACCATAATGTACCCACTTACGCTCCTCACCAAGCGATTCAGAAACACTTCTCGTAAATGCCACAACATCGTGACGCGTTTCCAATTCAATCTCCTGAATGCGTGCCACATCAAACGTTGCGTTCTCCCGAATCTTCGCTACATCCTCTTTTGGAATATCGCCAAGTTCCGCCCAAGCCTCACAAGCTAGAATCTCCACCTCGAGCCATGCCTGAAAACGATTTTGCTCCGTCCAAATATTGCCCATTTCTTCTCTCGTATATCTCTCAATCATCGTTTCTCAAATCCCCCAATTAAATCCAAATTTGCGACGCGCGCATTTTTTCAACCTCTACCAGCGGATTATCACAGAGCACCGTAATGTGCCCCATTTTGCGATCAATCTTCGCCTCTTGTTTCCCATAATAATGAACAAACCACTCTGGATGATCCGCGAGAACCGCATTGACACCATCCACATGCTGCCCTAAAATATTCACCATCATCGCTGGGCGCAATAACTCCACCTCAAGCAACGGCAAGCCCGCGATCGCCCTAATATGCTGCGTAAATTGCGAAATATTACAAGCCTCAATCGAAAAATGTCCTGAGTTATGCGGTCTAGGCGCTAGCTCGTTCACGTAAATCGCACCAGAAGCCGTCACAAACATCTCTACAGCCAAAACACCTTCCAAATGCAGATACTCTGCCAGTTTCACCGCAATAGTCTCTGCCTCATGTACCGACTCTGAGTCAAGCGTAGGTGGGACAACCGTCGTATGCAAAATATTATTCTTGTGATCATTTTCTGCCACAGGGAACGTCTCCATTTGACCAGTGGCATTCCGCGCCACAATCACGGAAATTTCGCGTTCAAACGGAATCCAAGCCTCCAATACACAAGTACCGAAACGTAAAAGCTCAGCTGCCTTATCAATATCTTCCTCATTATGAATGACATATTGACCCTTACCATCATAGCCGCCCTGCGTCGTTTTAAGCACCGCTGGGTACCCTAAACTACTAATACGTTGCACAATATCATCCTTGTCTACAATCACCGCATACGGCGCCAGATTAATGTTAATCGACTCCAAGTACGCCTTTTCTAAAATACGATCTTGCGTAATAGATAATAGCTCCGAACCTTGCGGAACACGAACAATGTCCTCAATCGAACGAATCGCGTCATTATCCACATTTTCAAATTCATAAGTTACAACATCACTTTTTTCAGCCAATTCTTTCAAAGCCGCCAAATCCGTATAATTTGCAACAATCTGCTCATCTGCTACTTGCGCACAAGGAGCATCCACCGTCGGATCAAGTACAACCACTCGGAATCCCATTGCCTTCGCTGCAAGTGCCATCATTCTGCCTAACTGGCCGCCTCCGATAATTCCAATCGTGCTGTTTGGTAATAAATACGTTTTACTCAAGAGAATCACTACTTTCTAGAACATTTTCTTCTAGTGTATCACGTCTATTTTCCAAACGGCTAGCAATTACCTCATTTTCCACCGATAAAATTTGCGCAGCGAGCAATCCAGCATTTACCGCACCCGCCTCACCTATTGCGACAGTAGCGACTGGAACCCCACCAGGCATCTGAACAATCGATAATAAAGAATCGAGTCCATTTAACGCCTTGGACTTCATCGGAACACCAATAACTGGTAAAGTAGTCTTCGCAGCAACCATTCCTGGCAAATGTGCCGCACCACCAGCTCCTGCAATAATAACCTTAACTCCACGACTTCTAGCATTTTCAGCATATGTAAACATTAAATCGGGTGTGCGGTGCGCTGAAACAACCTTTTTCTCATACGCTATTCCGAGCTCTTCCAATACCTCACATGCCTTCTTCATCGTCTCCCAATCAGAAGTACTTCCCATAATGACACCAACTTGTGCACACATTCAATGTTCAACTCCTCATTATTTCATTGTCACTCAACACCTTCATTCTAACAATAGCTGTAAGTAAAGTCAATAATAAAATCGAACAATATATACAAACATTACTTTAACGTTCGTGTTTTAGTGTTTTTAAGACAAAAAAAAGCAACTCTCCTTAGAAAGTCACTTTTTCTTAACCCCGCCACGCACTTGTTTAACCCAAAAACCACCATAGATTTGTTTGGGTTCCGAAGACACAATAAAAGCCTTATCATCGATCGCAATAATGCGTTGGTACAATTTATTTTCATTCTTCCGCGGAGTTAGTATCTCAAGCATCATCCGCTCTCCATCACGCCCACTTGCCAGCCAGCTTGTAACACCATATCCCGCATTCCTAATCTGATTCGCTAGATCTAAGTTATAGTCCTTCGTAATCACATTCACTGTAATATAACCCAACGCAAGTCTTTCCTCAATCTTCATGCCCACAATAATCCCGACACCAAAACCAAGCGCATACGCCGCGATATTCGCTATATCATCTAGATTACTCATAACCATGCCAAGCGCTACAATATAGACCACAATCTCAAACACGCTCACAATTGCCGCACGATATCGATACCCTTTCATCGTCATTAACAACCTAACCGTATTTAAAGATACATACAGAATGTTAATAATAAAAATTGTCAGTACCATTACGACAGCTTCTCCCATAATAATTCCCCCTTATGTATAACGCCATATTCCTATTTTTCACTAAAACCAATTTTTCAAACCTAACGATAACTTAATTCAGGCCAAATATCCATCTAAACCAGTAGCATCTATCATAAAATTAATTACGTAAGCCAAACAAAAAAGTACCCATTTTTAAAATGAGTACCCTAAATACATTGCCCGGCGACGACCTACTCTCACAGGGGGAAGCCCCCTACTACCATCGGCGCTGAAAAGCTTAACTTCC
>NZ_JAASUG010000018.1:0-14681 GCF_014322885.1 Listeria grandensis
GTTATCGATACAACTAGATTTGTCACAGGTAAGTTTACAGGCGGCGTGAAATACGTTGGTCTTAAAGTAGGCGACACCGTATATGACAGAGTTCCAGTGAGCTCAGACGGAACGTATCAATACTATGCCAAAGATAAAATTAAAGACACAGCAACAACCGTAACTGTTCTTGGCTACGATGCCACAAATACAGTAACAATACAAACAGTTGTAACAGTTAAATAAATTTTTGATACAACACGGTGTGATGACTAAATGAAATTTAGTCATCACACGATTTTAAAAAATAACTTTGAAAAAAAAAGACAATTTTATATAAAACTATGAAACATAAAGGAGTAATATGATGCTAAAAAAAGTTGTATTAATAGCGATGTCAGGAGCTTGTGCCTTATCATTAGTCGCATGTTCTGGATCACCTTCTAATGAAGAAACTCCCAAAGCAAAACAAGAAACAAAAATAGAAAAAGAAACAACGTATCCAGTGAAGACAGTAAATAATATTGAAATGAAAATTAAAGATATTGAAACAACGGAAAATGGAAAAGGCGACAAAAATATCGTACAACTAACGATGAGTTTTAAAAATGAAACGAGCGGTAAATACGGTATTGGTGGCAATGACTTTATTTTGAAATCTGGCGATAAAACCTACACAGTAAAAACCGATGCAAACAATATCGGGACAGAAATTGATCCGAATAAAACAGTAAGCGGTGCAGTGAACTTTGAATTGCCAAAAGACGTAAAATCTGGTGAGTTTTCTTATCAACCAGTGACATTTGGAAAAGAAAAACCAAAAGTACTCGCAACATGGAAAATTTCCATTCCAAGCAATAAGTAATTTTTAAAATCTATGAGGAGATGATTCTTTGAAAATCGCAGTAATTGGGTTAGGCTATATCGGTTTACCGACGGCTATCATGTTTGCTAATCATGGTCAGAATGTGGTAGGTATCGATTTGAAAGAAGACGCGGTGAACATGCTTAACGCAGGAAAAATCCACATTGAGGAGCCAGGACTTCAAACAGAGCTAACGAAAGCCTTACTATCTGGGAATTTTAAAGCGCAGTTAAATCTAGAGGAAGCGGATGTTTTTATCGTTGCAGTGCCAACGCCTAATAAAGCGGATGCCTATCTATCATGTGATTTAACGCATGTCAAAGATGCCGTTCAGAAAACAATCCCTTATTTGGAAAAAGGAAATGTCATGATATTAGAATCCACTATCGCGCCACGCACGACCGAAGATGTTGTGAAGCCGATGTTGGAAGAAGCAGGATTTATCGTTGGAAAAGATATCTTCTTAGTCCATTGTCCAGAACGTGTATTACCTGGGAAAATTATTCACGAGTTAGTGCATAATAACCGCATTATCGGTGGTTTGACGCCAGCTTGTGTCGAAGCAGGAAAACAAGTGTACGGTGTCTTTGTTCAAGGAGAACTAATAGAAACGACTGCTGGTGCTGCCGAACTATCGAAACTGATGGAAAACACGTATCGCGATGTCAATATTGCGCTGGCGAACGAACTAGCCAAAATTGGCGATACGCTAGGCATTAACGCACTAGAAGTCATTGAGATGGCTAATAAACATCCTCGCGTGAACCTACATTATCCAGGTCCAGGTGTTGGTGGTCATTGTTTAGCCGTTGATCCATACTTCATTGTTGCAAGCACGCCAGAAAATACGCCACTGATTCAACAAGCACGTGCGATCAACAACTCCATGCCACACTTTGTTGTAGAGAAAGTAAAAGACTTTATGACAAATATCGATGGCAAAAAAGTGACTGTTTTCGGTGCGACATATAAAGGTGATGTCGATGATATTCGTGAAAGTCCAGCCATTGAAATTATACAGCTTCTAGAAAAAGAAACGGATTTCGAATTATCCGTATTTGATCCCCATGTGAAAGCATCTTGGATTGAGCCTGATTTTGAAAAGGCTGTAGAAAATGCTGATTTAGTATGTGTGTTAACGGATCATAGTGAATTTAAAACAGTAACAGCAGAACAATTTGCAGGCATGAAACAACAACATATTTTCGATACAAAAAATGTGATTCCGGAGTTAAAAAAAGTGGCGATTTACAATATGGGAAACTTATATGAGATGCAGAACAGCAGTAAAAAGTTAGTTCCAATAACGGAATGAGCCAGGAGGAAACAATGGAAGATAGTTTAAATGTAAAACAAATATGGGACCTGTTGAAAAAGAATAAATGGATCATTTTCATAAGCATGTGCATATGTGCCTTACTTATGAGTGGATACCTTTATTTCTTCTCCACACCAATCTACCAAAGCGAAACACAAGTATTAATTAATCAGTCTGTTCCACAGAATACGATTGTCCAATCACAAGATGTACAGGCGAACTTACAGCTAATCAATACTTATACATCCATTATCATGAGCCCACGAATTTTGGAGCAAGTATCTAACAACATGGATGACGCTTATTCCACAAAAGAACTCGAGCAAATGATTAAAGTAAATAGCACCTCGGATTCACAAGTCATCAAAATTAATGTAGAAAGTGCCAATGCTTCAGACGCTGTAAAAATTGCCAATGAAACAGTCACTATATTCAGTAAAGATGTTCCGAAAATAATGAAAATTGACAATATTTATGTATTATCAGAAGCTTCCTTAGATGCGGATGCAGCACCAGTAAAACCTCATACTTCGTTACTCATTGCAGTTGCAACTTTGCTAGGCATGATATTAGGGGTTGTCATTATGTTCATTCGTAATTTGTTTGACCGCTCGATTAAAACAGCGGATGATATAGAACAAATATTAGGACTTCCTGTATTATCCATCATCAATGAAATAAAAGACGATGACCTACTAGAGAAGAAATCAGGAAGAAGACGAAAGAAACGGAAAGGATAATGTTCATTGAGTAAACAAAAAACAGCTAAAAGAAAGTTAATTACCGCAGTAAATCCCAGTTCTCCAATTTCGGAACAATTCAAAACGCTTCGAGCAGGCATCCATTTTTCTTCGGTGGATAAAGAGTACAAATCGATTTTAGTAACTTCGCCAGAACCAGAAAGCGGTAAATCTACCGTGTCAGCGAACCTTGCGATTTGTTATGCCAAGCAGGGAAATAAAACACTACTAATTGATGCAGATATGCGGAAGCCGACAAGTCACCGGACATTTGGAATTCCTTATAATGTTGGTCTATCCGACATGCTTACAGATAGCAAAACAGAGCTTAAAGACGTATGTCATCAAACAGAAATCGAAAATTTAATGGTTTTAACGAGTGGTACCATGGTGCCTAATCCAAATGAATTACTAGGCTCTAAAAAAATGGAGCAGTTGCTAAAACAATTCGCAGAACAATTCGATCAAATTATTATTGATACCCCACCTATTCTAGCTTCATCTGATGCGCTTGTTTTAACCCCCTATGTAGAAGGCGCAATTGTCGTACTTTGTAGTGACAAAACACTAAAAGAACGCGCAAAAACAGCAGTACAACAACTGCAAAAAACGCATATTCCAATTATCGGTACGGTTTTGAATCGTGTGAAAAATAATTCGAGCAACTACTATTACTATCAATGAGGGAGAGTGCAATGGAGTCCATTAAAAGCGTGGCTAAGTCCACAAAAACAACTACTAAATTTTACCCGATTGTCAAACGCGCGATGGATGTGCTAGGCGCAAGCGTTGGTTTACTTCTTTTAACGCCGTTCTTTATTGTCCTAGCATTGATCATTAAATTAAGCGACTTGAATGCTCCTGTCTTCTTTAAACAAGAACGAGTTGGAAAAAATGGCAAGCGATTCATGATGTATAAATTCCGCACGATGATTCCGAATGCCGAGGCAAAACTCGCGGAGCTGCTTCAGTTCAATGAAGTAGAAGGCGCGATGTTTAAGATGAAACATGATCCACGGATTACGAAACTAGGCGGCTTTTTAAGAAAGACAAGTATTGACGAATTACCGCAACTTCTCAATGTGTTAAAAGGCGATATGTCCCTTGTCGGACCACGGCCACCACTTGAACGTGAAGTCGCTGAATATTCTGTACGCGATTATAGAAGATTGTCAATTACACCAGGCTGTACAGGTTTATGGCAAGTCAGCGGACGAAACGATGTTAGTTTTGCGGAAATGGTGAATTTAGATTTAGAGTATATTCAAAAAGTTAGTTTTGCGTTAGATATGCAAATATTACTCAGAACGGTGCGGGTTATTTTTGTCCCGAATAGCGCCTATTAAGTCAGAGGAGAAGTGAAAGATAGTTATGACACGAACGTTTTTATTAGGTAGTTATGTCGATTCGCTTACGATGCAAGAAACGTTAAATAAAGTAGAAACGATTATTCGTATCGGAAAACCAGTGCAACATGTCGTTATTAACGCCAGTAAAATTAATTTGATGGCAGAAAATAAGGAGCTTGCAGATATTGTGAATGCATCACCGCTTATCAATGCGGACGGTCAGTCCATTGTTTGGGCGATGAAATTCCTTGGCCATGAAACGCGTGAAAGAGTTACTGGTATCGATTTGTTTGAAAATTTAGTCAAAAAGAGTGCTGAGAAAGGCTATCGTGTATATTACTTCGGCGCTAAGGAGGACGTGGTGCAAGATGTCGTCCGCCTGCATCAACAAAAGTATCCAAAACTGAAAATTGCTGGGTATCGAAATGGTTATTTTGAAGAAGCAGAATCAGAAGAAATCGCGCTAGATATCCGGAAATCGGAAGCAGATATTGTCTTTGTTGCTTTTTCTAGCCCTAAAAAAGAGCAATGGATTCATGCATATAAAGACACGATGGGCGTTCCGTTTGTGATGGGCGTTGGTGGTAGCTTTGATGTGATTGCGGGTGTGACAAAACGTGCGCCGCAATGGATGCAAAAGACAGGGCTCGAGTGGTTTTACCGTTTCATGCAAGAGCCGAAGCGAATGTTCAAACGCTATTTTGTCGGTAATTTGAGTTTTATATGGAAAGTCTTGAAAGAAAGGTGGCGTCAATAATTGCTAGCTAAATTTACATTCTCATTACTTAATATTTTCCCGATGCCGAATCGACTGGTTTTTGGACGGATCGTTCGTCACATAAAGAACCAGGTGGCTCAGTCTTTCTTTGGAAGTTGCGCGAAAAATAGTAACTTGCGACCGAAGCTGAAATTACGCCATCCTAAAAATATTCACCTTGGTAAACGTTCATCGATTGGTGACAATGCGCGCATTATTGCGACGGCTCCTGTTCATATCGGTGATGATGTATTGATGGCACCTGACGTGGTGATTTTAACGGATACGCATTGTATCAATGGCAGGGAAAAGATTTTAGATAGCGGAACAACAAAAAAACCTGTGTTTATTGGAAATGACGTTTGGATTGGTACACGTGTCACGATTTTGGCAGGTGCAGAAATTCCAGATGGTTGTGTGGTTGCAGCGGGCGCCGTTGTTCCAGCCAAAAAATATCCGCCATACAGTGTGATTGGTGGTGTGCCTGCAAAAGTGATTAAACAAGAGAGGTAAGGATAACTTTGCTCAAAGAAACCAAAATTTTTATATTTTTATTCGCAATTTTCCCCGTCGTTGATGCGCTGAATGGTTTTGTACTGTCAGCTGGAATCAATCTTCCTATCGGTGTTGCCTATCGCCTTGTCTGTATTGCCTTTCTCATTTTTCAAATTGCTAGAAAGGGATTTCCGAAAAGGCTCTACACGATTTTGTCTGTGACTTTTATCTTTTGTGGTATTATCTCGCTGTTCATTCAGACGATCGTATTACAAAATGACTTGTCGGCGCTCCTATATGATTTGACAAATATGACTAAATTTTTCCTCTGGGCGCTTATTCCTTATTATGTGTATCAGCGTAAGGATCAGCTGAAAGAGACGAGTTATGAAAAAATCTTCCTAGCTATTAGTATCTTCTTTACGCTAGGGCTGCTCATTCCGTATGCACTTGGGATTGGTAATCAAACGTATGCTGGTTCTGATGCTGGTTATAAGGCTTTCTTTTTTGCCAATAATGATACGACGATTGGGTTCATTGTTTCTGCGACTTTCACTGGTTGGTATTTGTTTAAACAGACGAAAGCGACGAAATTATGGACGCGTCTGATGCTGGCTTTGCTTTATCTAGGTAATTTACTTGGTTTGTTGCTTTTAGGAACGAAAACAGGAATTGTATACGGCGTTATTTTAACGATTGTTTTACTACTTCGCTTTTTCTTCTTTCAAAAACGTATCGGTCCAGCTGTGAAGTGGGGGATAGGAGTTACAGTAATCGCTGTGTTGACGCTTATCGTAGTCCAAGGTCGTGCTTTTATTGTAGAGACGATGTCAGGACTTGTTCAACGACTCACTTATTTCTACAACTTGTATAACGGCGATTTAGTCCGTTTTATCACCAGTTCGCGCAGTGAATTCTTAGATTCGGCCTTCCGCTCCTTTACGGATAGCGGCAACCTTATGACACAGCTTTTCGGTTATGGGTTTAGTCAACGCGTGGCAACGTGGGGACTCGGTGATTTAGTGGAAATGGATTTCTTTGACGTATTTTTCTCCCTTGGTATTTTGGGGCTCCTTGTTACACTTGGCCTCTTACTCTTCTTCTTTATTACATCGTGCAAAAAACGAAGCATCTATAGTGTGCTCTTCCTCATCCTCGTACTTTACGGCGCCTTTGCCGGACATGTTTTATTTTCCGCCCTATCATCGACTTTGTTTGGTCTCGTATGCGGCGGCCTATTCCTAAAAAAAGAAAGCTTGTGTGAAAAAGAATGAAAGCTCTTGTCAAACGGTTAATGCAATTTGCAGTTGGTTCCCTCGGTTCTGCGGTATTAAATTTGATGACCATTCCCGTGATTACATTTTTTATCACACCGGCAGAATACGGGAAAACAAGTATGTTTATGTTGGCACAGACGTTGTTAATTTGCTTCATCTATCTAGGTTATGATCAGGCGTTTGCGCGCGAATTTTATGAATACCCGAATAAGAAAAAACTGTTTAGCACGGCGATTATCATTCCAATGCTGTTTTCAGGTGTTGTCATTGCTTGCATGTGCTGGTTCGCTGAGCCGATTTCTACTTTCTTATTTGGAAGCGGCGTGTATCGCCACGCAGTGTATCTCATCGCCGCTTCTATCCCATTTCTGATATTTGAACGGTTTCTCTTCTTGTACATTCGGATGCAAAATAAAGCGCTAGAATTTTCGTTGTTTAACATTTTAGTGAAGCTTAGCATTTTACTCTGTACCGTTCTTTTCCTCTTATTTTTCTCCCATACGTTTATCACAGTTATTTACGCGACGATTATCGGCCAAATTATCGGAGACACGATCTTAATGCTACGAAATGTACGCATCTTGTACATGAATCCGGTGAAGACAGATCCAGACCTCTATCCGAGACTCGCCAAGTTTGGCTTACCAATCGCAGTAGCGACAATTATTTATAGCTTGTTTGTGATTATTGATAAATTGTTTATCCGCTATTTTTGTGATTTTGAACAACTGGGTTTATACACGGCAGCTTTTAAAATTGCGAGTGCCCTGTTGATTCTGCAGACAACGTTTTCTAATTTTTGGGTACCAACAGCGTACGAATGGTATAAAAAACACAAACCGATGCGCTATTTTAAATTGGTGAGTGATAGCATTATGTTCCTCATCGCGATTCTATTCATGGGACTTCTGTTGTTTAAAGGCGCCATCATGATGGTTTTATCCCCGGATTACAGCCAGGCGCAGTATATATTCCCATTCCTTTGCTTTTATCCACTGATGATGACGGTGAGTGATACGACGAATCTTGGCATTGTTTTTCTGAAACGAAGCTCGCTGAACATTCTTGTTTCCATCATTGCTCTTATTGTATCCATTGGCTTGAATTTTCTACTTGTGCCGAAATATGGCGCGATTGGGGCTTCAGTTGCCACAGGATCCGCTTACATTGCGTTCTTTTTAGCACGGACGTATTTCTCGATGCGGATTTGGAAAGGTTTTTCTGTAAAAAGTCATCTGATGACAACCTTACTACTTGTTGTCGCAGCTAGTTTAAATATTATGATTCACACGGTGTGGCTGATCTCGATTATCAATGTGGCTGTATTATTATGCATTATCGTTATCTACATCCCATTACTTCGCACGCTATATCGTTCTTATTACGCCAAACGGCAACCATCTATTACACACGAGAAAGGAATTGAAGCATGAAAATACTTGTTATTGCTAATATGTTTCCATCGAAAGAATATCCATCATACGGCATTTTTGTAAAAAACCATGTTCGCTTGCTAGAAGAGGCAGCAGACAAAATAGAGACGATTACGATGAGGAAAGAGTTAAATAAAATGAAGAAGCTTTGGCTCTACCTTATCTTTTACTGTCGCATTTTCTTTACCTTGCTTTTTAAAAAATACGATATGGTCTACTTGCACTATGCGTCTCACAGCGCATTCCCGATTTTGGGCGCTAAGTTTCTGAATCGCAAAATAAATCTTATTGTCAATCTCCACGGTAGCGATGTGTTCCCGGAAACATCATTCCAAGAACGCTTGCAAAAATGGGTAGCGCGACTTCTAAAACAAGCAAGTCATGTCGTTGTACCGTCAGATTATTTTAAGCAGGCCGTTATCAAACGGTATCATCTTGCGTCTCAGAACGTCTTGATCTCGCCATCAGGAGGCGTCAACCGCGATTTGTTTGCACCGCAAGAAACAGCGAAAGATACGTCTGTTTTCAAGGTTGGTTACGTAGGACGCATTGATGTCGATAAAGGTTGGGACGATGCGCTTCGTGGTTTTTCTGAATTTAAGCACCAATCGAACCGACCAGCACAACTGATCATGATTGGAAGCGGCAAGGAAAATCCGCAAAAAGAAGCTCTTATTGAAGAGCTTGGCTTGCAAGAAGATGTTCGTTGTTATGATTTAATGCCGCAAGAAGAACTTGTTGCACTTTATAATGAGATGGATGTCTTTGTTTTCCCAAGTCGTAGAAAAGGAGAGAGTCTGGGCCTTGTTGGGATTGAAGCGATGGCTTGTGGCATTCCGGTGATTGGAAGCCAGATTGCGGGTATTCAAGGCTACCTCGTCGAAGGGGAAAATGGTTACTTTACAGAAGTTGGGAATCCATATTCGATTGCTGAAAAATTGCTAGAGTTCCACGCCAATAGTGAGGAAGAAAAAGAGCTGTTAAGCCAGAATGCTTTTGATTCCGCGATTCCTTACGATCAATTGCAGGTGCAAAAAGATATGGTAAATATGTTAGCAGTTTTAGCGAAATAGGTTTGAGTTATAAGAGTAAGACGTTACATGACAAGGAGGAGAATAAATGCGAAAACTAGAGAGTAGTGTCATTCAGTTAGAACGGGGGGAAGTGTTACGCACCTGTGGTGAATATACAATACTTCAAGGATACATCACATGTCGAAAAGGAAATCATTTATTGAAAATCTTAAAAGAAGAATCTTTCATTATCTCAGAGGATGCTTTTATGGGAGGATTAGTAGAATATCAAGCGCAAAGAATTACGTACGTCGCCTTCATGCCAACGATATTAGCGACGGATTTTCTGCACAAACAAAAACAAGCACAGCAAGAGATCATCCAATTATTTACGCATCAGTTAGATCTATATGCGCTACCTGTTAAAGAGCGTGTAATGGCATTATTATATCGAATTGCGTGTGAAATTGGTGAATTTAAGATGGATGAGTGCCGTATACCCTCGATTTTGACCCAAGTAGAAATCGCAACATACACGCATTGTACGAGAGAATATCTAAACGGTATTCGGAAAGTACTAATAAATGAAGGCTGGCTTGGAGCAAGTAAGGATTGGGTGCTTTTAGATTGGGACCGTTGGAGAGCACATATATCAAATGAAGCAGCAGCCGCTGTTTATGAACATATTTAAAAGCAAATGTAAGATCGGCGTCCAGTAGGCATGGGAAATACGTCCATGTAAATACGCCTATCGAAAATACAGCAAAAGTAATTAAGCTAGCAGAATAAGCTGAGTTTAGTTGCTTTTTTGTTATATCAAAGAAAGGCTTTACATTTTAGAATAAATTTCATATAATTAATGTGCTTAATTAAGTTGGTTAATTATATGTGAGGTGGTGAAGCGAGTGGAAAACAAGCATGTGGTAAAAGAGGCTAATTTGAATAAAATCAGAAGTGTTTTGTTTAGGCACAGATCGGCGACTAAAGCGAAATTAGCCAATGAATCGGATATCAGCACAGTCACCGTCAACGGCCTCGTCAAAGAACTTGTGGAAGCGGGCGAGTTTATTGGAGGAGAATTGATCCATCCTAAAATTGGCCGTCCATCCGTACACTATCATTTTAATTATGATTTTGAGCATTATTTATTAATCTCTATTCAAGAAACCGCGGGGAAACTACATATTGTTGCGAATGTTGTAAACATGCGAGGCGATATAAAAATAAGCAGAAATCAGCCCATGGAAAAGGTGAACATAGAAACGGTTATCGAAGTTGTCACAGAAATACTCGCTCAAAAAAGTGAGATCACAACGATTGCCATCTCCATTCCCGGTAAAAAAATCGACTCCAAAATCGTTGTTAGCTGGCGTGATGAGCTGAATGGTTGGGATTTGGAAAGCGAGATTGCGGGGCGATTTGGAATTCCAGTTTATATAGAAAATGATGCGAATCTAGCAACGGTTGGCTATTGTAAGGAAGTTGCTATTCCAGATTATGCCTATGTTGTTGGTATTTATTATTTGCCGATGAGCATGCCGGGCGCCAGTCTTTTTCATAATAATCAACTTTTCCGCGGGCAGAATGGTTTGGCTGGTGAAATTCGTTATTTACCGCAACTTATCGGTCAAGAATGCGCCAGTTCGTTCGAAGCGTCGGCGCGAAATTTGGTGGATATTATGTGTATTTATAACAGCCTCCTTGCGCCACACACGTTTGTCATTCATATGGAAGGTTTAGAGCAGCAAGCATTAGAAGCCTTGATTTTAGAAAATGGTGTTTTGCATGAGCAGCCGAATAAGCCGAATTTTTATTGTGCGGATTCGTTCGATAAAGACGTGATGGCGGGACTTCAATGGCTGGCGATGTCGAATTTGGCGTGGTTGTAGAGACGACATCATCAATAAAGAATGGATCGCAAAATTAGAGAATCTGGGGGTAGGAAAATGATTAAATTAGTGATTACGGATATGGATGGGACTTTTTTGAATAGTAAGGGAGAGTTTAACCGCGAGCTTTATCGTGAGGTGAAGCAATTGATGGTGCAGAAAAATGTAGCGTTTGCGCCTTGTACGGGGAAGCAGTGTGACCGAGTGGAGCAGATTTTTGGACCGGAAGATATGGAAGGTTTGTGGATTTTAGGGGATAGTGCGGCGCGAATTAAGCATAATGGGGAGTTTGTTTATGAATCGCTAATCAAGAATACGTTGGGGCTTGAAATGATTGCTAAGTTGGAAGCGATTCGTCTGGATTATGTGATTATTGCGTGTACGCCGACTGGGGCGATTGTGAAGGATACGGTGCCTGAGGAGATTTTTAATCGGATGAAGCATTCATACTCGGAGCTACGTCGGGTGGCAGATTTTAGTGAAATTGACTCCGATTTTGTTAAAATTTCTGTGTATGATGCGAAAGAAGACAGCTTTCATACGCGAACGCAACTGGCGGATTTTTTTGATAAGGCATATATCGTTGCTTCGGAGGGTGCTTGGATTGATATTTCGGATGTCGGTGTTCATAAGGGGACGACGGTGGCGAGGCTTCAAGAAATATTGGGCGTGACGCATGATGAGACGATGGTTTTTGGTGATGGCCTGAATGATTTGGAGCTGATGGAGGCTGGACTTTACAGTTTTGCGATGCGTAACGGTTTCCCAGAAACGAAGGCGGCGGCGAACTTTATTGCGAGGTCGAATGATGAGGATGCAGTGCTACACACGATAAAACAGATTTTGTCGTTGCAATAATTTGAAATAAAGGGAGTTATTATGGAGAAAAAATGGTATTACGCGATTTTAGTTATTTTTACAACATGTGGCTTTAGTTTTTCTAGTTGGATTTCCAGAACGCCGGAGTTGCGCGATATTTTGCAGGCGACGACGGGAACGATGGGGATTATCTTGCTCGGATTGTCGATGGGATCGATTCTTGGATTGGTGCTCGCCAACGTATTTGTTCGGGCGCGTGGCGGTAGATTTGCGATTATGACGAGTGCCTTTTTTATGTTTGGCGGCTTCATCACGCTGGCAACTGGGGCGCTCATCGCGGGTCAAATTGTGGTTTTCATCGCCTTGTTTGTATTTGGCATGGGGGCTGGGATGTGCAATGTTGCGATGAATTTGGAAGGAACCGAGATTGAGTATCGGATCAAAAAGACGATCTTGCCGGTTCTGCATGCGGCATTTAGTATCGGGACACTTGCGGGAGCTGGCGTCGGGGTACTTTTTATCAAATTCGGAATATCGGTTAGCCTGCATTTGACGATTGTCGCGTGTTTGCTATTTGCGACTTTGATGATTTCGACGCGGTTTGTGCCGGCAGGAATTGGCAAGGATTCAGTGGTAGATAAGAAAGCGAGCGCCGAAGCATCACCGTCAGACAAGCATTTGTGGCTCAATAAACGAACGGTGGCGCTGGCGATTATGGCATTATGTCTGGCTTTTGTCGAAGGTTCTGCAAATGACTGGATTCCGCTTGCGATGGTGGATGGCTATAACGTTTCGCATAGCTTCAGTACGATTATTTATGGTGTTTTCTTGACCGGTATGATTAGCGGGCGTTTGGTTAGCGGCAGGCTGATCGACACTTACGGGCGGGTTTTGTTGCTCCGCATTGCCGTGGTACTCGCTGCAATCGGCCTACTTCTAGTCATCCTGAAAATTTCCATCGCGCTCTGCGTCATTGCGATTTTCCTCTGGGGACTTGGCGCTTCACTAGGCTTCCCGATGACGATTTCAGCAGCTGGGGACGAGAGTCAGTATGCGGTGAAGCGAGTGAGTTTAGTGACGCTTGCAGGTTATGGCGCCTCGCTTGCAGGACCGCCGTTGCTTGGATTCTTAGCGAATTATTTTGGTTTGCTGAACGCGTTTATTTTTGTACTCATCGCGATTTGTGTTGCGGGATTGTTTACGAGTAATGTCGCGAAAATCCGACAAACTTCTTAAGTTATTTTCAAATAAAAAATACCCTAATCTCTCAACCTGAGAAATCGGGGTATTTTTGGTGATACTACTTATTTAACTGTTTGTGCGGAAGTGTGAAGGATGTTACCAGATTTGTCTAAAGCCTTTACTTCAAAAGTAGCGCCGGAGACAAGTAGGGCTGGAACATCGTAGATATATACTTTGTAGTCTACTCCAGTAATGGCACCGTAGCGGACAAAGTTACCATCAACATAAAGGGCGATCTTGTGAACATCTTCTGAGAATGATCCAGTGTGGTATGTGGAAAGTGTTGTTGTTTCGTCTGGTGTAATATTTCCGTTTGTTTTCTTCACTTTTACGTCGGAAGAAGCGCGTTCGCCTTCGTTTCCAAGACCATCTACCGCAACGACTTCGAATGTTTGGCCTTCTGTTTTCAATAGTGGAGCATCGGCTGCGTATATTTTGAAAGTATCGTCTGTGATAGCGCCGTGGCGAACGAACTCACCGTCGATGTAAAGAGCGATTTTCTTCGCAGTTGTGGCTACTGTTCCTGTGATATAGCTTGTGTCTTTGATGTAATCGTCTATGATTGGTTTTTCAATTTTGGTAGGTGCAGCGTTGGCTGTGACAACGGAGCTAGATTTGTGACCAGCAGTTCCATCGGCCGCGATTGGTGCAATTTCAAATGTTTGGCCGACAATCTTCATTTCCGGTGTAGCACCTGCATAGATTTGGTAGCTACCATCGCTTGCGGCAGCTGTTTTGACAAGGACATCATTGATGAATAGGCCTACACGAGTCACTCCTGGTGATGTTGTTCCGCTGACATAACCAGCGCCAGCGATATGTGTTTCAGTGCTAGTAATTTTATGTGCAGCAAGTAGCGCTTTGGCTTTATCTAAGTCTACTTGTAATGCTGCTTTGACGGTTAGGTCTGCGATGGCATCAACGGCTTCTTGCGCATTGTCGATGGCAGCTTGGTCTGTAGAGTTTTTAAGTGAGCCGTTTGTGTCACCGTTGTTGAATAGGTCTTTCACGTCTGCTGAAGCGGAATCTTGACGCTCTTGTTCTGCTTTAGCAGCGTTGATGCGTTCATTTAGTTGATCTTGAGCGGAGTCTAAATCTTTTTGTAATGCTTCTTTTACTTCCGAGTTCGTGACCGCATCGATTTTTTCTTGTGCATTGTCAATGGCAGCTTGATCTGTGGAAACTTTAATGTAGTCGTTTGTGTCACCGTTGTTGAATAGGTCTTTCACGTCTGCTGAAGCGGAATCTTGACGCTCTTGTTCTGCTTTAGCAGCGTTGATGCGTTCGTTTAGTTGATCTTGAGCGGTGTCTAAATCTTTTTGTAATGCTTCTTTTACTTCCGAGTTCGTGACCGCATCGATTTTTTCTTGTACATTGTCAATGGCAGCTTGATCTGTGGAAACTTTAATGTAGCCGTTTGTGTCACCGTTGTTGAATAGGTCTTTCACGTCTGCTGAAGCGGAATCTTGACGCTCTTGTTCTGCTTTAGCAGCGTTGATGCGTTC
>NZ_JAASUG010000019.1:0-13881 GCF_014322885.1 Listeria grandensis
AAAAAGCAAGAGCGGCTTTTTACTGCGGCCGCTCCAGTTTTTTTCGGAGCTGAACGGGCCGTTTCAGCTTTATAATCGCCATACACTCTTCACAACATGTGTCTGCGAACGATCTGGTCCTACAGAGAACATCGAAACCTGAACGCCTGTCAACTGAGCAATACGTTCCATATAATGACGCGCATTCGCCGGTAAATCATCCAACGACTTCACATTCGTAATGTCCTCTTCCCAACCGTCTAACTCTTCGTATACCGGCTTACAACGAGCTAATTCTTTCAAACTCGCTGGGAACTCTTCAATAACCTTGCCATCCAACTCATACGCGACGCAGACTTGCAATTTCTTAATGCCTGTCAACACGTCCAAAAGCGTCAAAGAAAGATCCGTCAAACCACTCACACGGCGGGCGTGGCGGACAACAACACTGTCAAACCAACCAACACGGCGCGGACGGCCAGTCGTCGTTCCGTATTCACGGCCAACTTCACGAATTCTATCCCCAATTTCATTATCAAGCTCCGTCGGGAACGGACCATCACCAACACGCGTCGTATACGCTTTTGCAACGCCGACAACGTGGTTAATTTTAGATGGGCCAACGCCGCTACCAATTGTCACACCACCAGCAATCGGATTACTCGACGTTACGAACGGATACGTACCTTGGTCAATATCCAGCATAACCCCTTGCGCACCCTCAAAAAGAACCCGTTTGCCATCGTCCAGCGCATCATTCAGCACAACCGATGTATCGCAAACATATTGCTTAAATTGCTGACCATATTCGTAATACTCTTCTAAAATATCTTCTATTTTAAAGCCTTCCAACTCGTAGAAACGCTCCAATAAACGGTTTTTCTCTTGTAAGTTATGCTCTAATTTCTCTTTAAAAGTCTCTTTATCCAAAAGATCCACGATACGGATACCAACGCGAGCGGCTTTGTCCATGTACGCTGGACCAATCCCTTTTTTGGTTGTGCCGATTTTGTTAGCGCCTTTACGAACTTCATCAGCTTCGTCAATGCGAATGTGATACGGCAAAATAACGTGTGCGCGGTTTGAGATACGCAGATTCCCAGTATCAACGTCTTTATCATGTAAGTATGCAAGCTCGGTCACAAGCGCTTTCGGATCAACAACCATCCCGTTCCCAATAACACTAATCTTCTCTTTGTAAAAAATACCCGATGGAATCAAGTGCAATTTGTATGTTTCTCCATCAAATTTGATCGTATGACCTGCATTATTACCGCCTTGGTAACGCGCGATGGCCTCCGCATTCTCGGAAAGAAAATCCGTAATCTTCCCTTTTCCTTCATCGCCCCACTGTGTTCCTACAACAACAACTGAAGACATCTAAACACCTCATTTAATTGGTCTTTTAAGCTCGGTTTCCCAAGCTTTTTCCACTATTAATTGTACCGTTTGTCCTTGCATTAGTCAATGAATTATCGAACGTTTCGGAAATTAGACATGTGAATCGTTCGCTTCTACAAGTAATGTGAAAAAGAGGTTATCGCCCACTTGATTCCGCGATAACCTCTTTTTTTAGCCTTCAATCTCTTTTTGACGGTATTTCGGGAGTTTTCGTAAGACTTGCTCGTATGCGTGCGCGAGCAGTTTTGCAAGGAAGTCATCGTTCTTTTCTTCATCCAGCAATACGGACACCCAATGAGATTTATTCATGTAGTAGCCCGGAATAACCGCCGGGTTCTCCGCTCGCAAAATTTCGCCTTGGTTCGGCTCCACTTTGACCGTGAGAATATCGCGCCCTTCTTTGTTCGTACCACACATCGCAAACATTTTTTCACCAACAAAATAGCGGTCGGAACCCCACTCTTCTTTGTAATCATGCGTTGCGCCTTTTAAGTTCAGCGCTGCTTGGTGGATAGCTGGATATTTATTCATAAACTAGCTCCTCTCAAAGTTCTTAGTATTCTAGCAAATCTCACCTGTTCTACTGGCATCTTAACATCATAGTTCGTATTATTCAACGCTGTTCATACTAGCAGCAACAAACCATCTGTAATAAAAATTACATACCTATTTGATTCCGAACTACGATTTCCCGACAGAATTTAAACAGTTCTGGAATCGCATCATCATCTTCAAATTTCACTTTTACGCAGCCTTTTCCGAATTTTGCTCTCGGTAAGCGGTTTTTCATCTCCAAAACCAACTCAAAATCTAGCGTATGCACCGAAAAATGCGTTTTTGCATTCGAAAAGGCGATGTATTGCTGACCGAATTTGAACGTCGGCATTTGACAGGAAATTTTTTCTTCAAAATCCGGATAATTCTCACGCATAAACGCAACAAACGTCATCGTCCATTTATGCTGTTCTTCCGTCTCTAAGCAAGCGATGTATTGATCTACCGTTTCCACCATGTGCTCTCCTCCAAATCAAAATTTTAAAGCTTGATTGGCGTCATTTCCACCTCTAATTTCTTCCACATAAAACACGGCATTCGTCGTCTGGAAATACGGTCCGATAAGCGCCAATACGATGAAGAATAGTACGTCTCCAACCGCGACTAACGCCATATTTCCCAAAGCAAAGCCGACAATCAGTAATATCCCTGGTAGAATAAGCCACACAATAAAGCTCAACTGTAGAAAAAACAATTCCGTTTTGCGCCCATTCATCCGTTTGCGGCTCAAAGTAATCGCGTCCATCACGCCCATTTCTGGGTTATCGCGCATTAATCGGAACGTTTGGGAATAACTAAATGACTTAATAATCCCCGGCACAATCAAAAGTAGCGACCATAATCCAATAAAAATCATCATAATCAGACTCGCGACGAAATACCGTACATAATTTTTCTTTGTAAATACTTCTAAAATTTCGCGCCAGCTTGCTTTTTGCTGATCTGCAATACTCAGGAAAAACCATTGGATCGACCCCATTAACGGCAAGCCAATAAAAATATAGGCTAACCATAAAATAATTCCTGCAATAATCGAATTCGGCAATACATCTCCAATGGACAGGATCACAGATGTATACCCTTCCAATGCGAATTGATAATCTTCCATTCGATCAGTCACGTACATGTACACTAACCAAACGATAAGCGAATAGAGATAGACGCCTCTTAAACGCTGCTTTGCTATTTTTTTCATTATATAACGCTCCCTTTCATCCTGTAATTCTGCTGATGTCAACAGTCTCTCTAAGTATATCGCATAGCATGTTGCAACCGCAATCATATATTGGGAAACTTTACAGAAAAACTCCCCATAAAATAGATACTAGAAATTTTTCTAGCGCCTACTTTATGAGGAGTGCTCATGTATGGTAACTTAGTCGTTGTCGTATCTGTCATCGTCATCGTAGTCATTATCGTACTTGTCATCGTCATCATTGTCATTATCATAGCGATCATCATCGTCGTCATAATCATTATACGTAGCATTATTTGAAGTGCTGTTAGTGTTTGGCTTCGTGCTCGTCGCAGGTTGCTTATTGATAACTTCTTTTTCAAAGCTATACACGACTGAATTCGCCGCGCCAATCTCCATGTCATATTCTAGATTGCCATTGATGATTTTAATATCGTATACTTTACGACCGTTTTCATAATCAACGCTTGATTGAACAACTCTACCGCCACCCGTTTTAGCTAATGCGATTTGTTGTGCTCGTGCTGCTGTGATTTCCGTTGCTGTGCTTGTTTTCGGTGCTGTTGTATTCGTTTTTGGCTTTGTTGTTTGTGCGTTATTTGTTGTATTATTTTGTGTGCTGTTGTTCGCTTTCGCTGAGTTCGTTCTCACCGTTTCTTTTTCGTAGCTGTAAATTTTCGAATCGATGGCGCCGACGTCCATTTCATATTTTGCACTGCCATTGACGATTTGGATGTCGAACACTTTTCTGCCGTTTTCATAGTCCACTGTTGCGCGCGTCACTGTTCCTCCGCCAGTTTTTGCAAGAGCGATTTGCTTAGCTCTAGCTACTGTAATTTCTTTTACTGGCGTCACTTTTAGCTTGGAAGTTGCCGCCGTCGTTGTAGCTTTTGCTGTGGTTGGAATCGTTTTTTTCTCGAAGCTGTAAATTTTGGAGTTGGTTGCGCTGATGTCCATTTCATACTCCACGTTACCTTTTACAATCTTGATATCGTACATTTTCTTGCCATTATCGTAATCTAGGCTGTACTTCACGACTGTGCCGCCGCCAGTTTCTGCCAAAGCAATTTCTTGTGCGCGCTTCGCCGTGATTTCCGCTGCTGCCTCGGCTTTCTCACTGCCTTGATTCATAAAAATACTGCCTGATAAAATAACTGCTACTGCCGTTGCGCCACAGCAAAGTACTGCTACGCCTACCTTTTTCTTACTCGTATCCATAATCGATGTTAGTCTGTTTTTCAATGTTCTTTTCCCTCCATAAAAATTAGTTGATAAAGCTGTTCGTTTTACATCTTTGTTTCGAATCAAGCCAATGATCGCCTCCCCGTAAGTTCTTCTCTTCTCAAGGTTTGCGCCCATAAGCAGCTGCTCATCACATGATTCTTCACAATCATTTTGAAATGCTCTACCCATCACATACACAAATGGATTAAACCAATGAATTGCTGTAGCGAGTAACAGTGCTGTGTTCACCCACAAATCCTTGCGCCTATAGTGCACTAATTCATGACGCAAAATCAGTGCCAATTCTTCATCATCAATCGGTTTCTCCGGTAATAAAATAGTTGGTTTCCGGAACCCGATCAGCATCGGACTAATTTCAAATCGGCACATATGTATATCGATATGCTTTGATTTTATTCCCAACGCGTGTTTCTCTTGTTCGAACAACGACAATATCCTTCTATCCGTGACCGGCTTCGTCCAGCGCTTCACCATGTTTAAAAAGCGATAATGCTTCCAGATATTATATGCCAGAAAAATGATAAATCCAGTGAACCAAATGCTAAATAAAATCAGCGGCAATGACCACGACCACGTCGCAGCTGTTGTTTCTACGGCATTTACCTCGCTGATATTCGTAGCTCCACCAGACGTCGCTTGTGGTTCGTTCGTATTGGTTGCCACATTCGTAACAATGGGTGCCTTGATAAGCGCCGTTTCAAACTCAGGTCGAAATGGCAGAAGTAGCCCCAGTAAAACAACAAACCAAATATAGTAGCGCCATTTAGCTGCATATTTTTTTCCAAAAAAATGATGAAATAGTAAAACTAGCACGATGATGATCGCCATTGTGATAGAAGCTTCTAATAGCGTGTAGATGATATGTTCCAAGTGTTATCACTCCCTTTTTGAAAGCCAGTCTTTGAGCTCGTCAATGTCTTCCTCCGACACATCGCCGCCCTTATACAGCGTATTGACAAGTCCCACTAGCGAATTATTGTAATGCTTGTCCATAAATTGCTCCGTTTCTAATTGAAGATACGTCTCCTCCGTCACAATTGGCGAATACACTCTCTCCCGCCCAACCTTCTCACTTTCTAAAAAATCCCGCTCAATTAAGCGCACTAATAGAGTAAGTACTGTCTGAGGTTTCCAGTGTTTATCTCCATCCAACATCGAGATAATTTGATTCGTGGAAACAGGAGGTGAACTCTTCCAAACAGCTTTCATAATTTCGAATTCCGCATCCGGCAATCGCTTCATTTTCTTCATCACCTCTCACTTTCTACACTTGTCGTTAATTACATTCTACATTTGTCGTTTTTAAAAGTCAAGTGTTTATTTGAAATTTAATTTTATAATTGATACAAAAACACTCTGGCCAGAAGTCTCGCTCCCAGCCAAAGCGTTATTATTTATTGCTTATTTTCTTTCTTAAACGCATCATATTGCTTCTGCATTTCCGCCATCACTGTCTTCATTCCTGCATCATTCAACTTTTTCTTGAACTTCGGCATATATTCATCTGGGTCAACCGTCCCTGTCAGAAGCGCCGGCCCAAATTCATTACATACGTTTGTAATCGAGGCGATCTCTGTCCGAACATTTTTCGAGTCAAAGTAGAAACCGAGTCCTGGCGAAGCTTTAGATTCCTCATTAAACTCTTTGAATTTCTCCCACTTGTCCTTTGGCTCATCGGAATATCTCTTCAAAATAAAATGATTTCCGAGTGCGTATGTTGGCATCGAGTAATTTTCCACACGCGCTGGTAAATCTTCAATACTGCCATCCGCAAGCTCTGTATAGTGCGTACCTTCGATTCCTTTATCGACCAAGTTACGCAAGTACGGGTCGGTGTTCAGCAGATTCAAAAATTCCACCGCTTCTTTCGGATGCTTCGATGTTACCGATACAGCTTGAATCGCACCTGTTACCGAGCTATTTTTGATGATTGGTGTTTTCATAATGGGTTGCGTCACAACTTTGTACTGACCATTTGTCTGCTTATCCCAAATCGATTCGGCGTATGGCTGGTACTTCTCGATGCGCACAAACCAGTTTTCCTTGTCATAAGACCATGGATCCGTCGACGTCGCAATATCTTTACTCACATAACCATCTTTATAAAATCCATTTAAATCCTTCAAAATGGCGATCGTTTCTGGTTGCTCGTAGAAGTTCACGATTTTTCCAGTATCATTGTACTCATCCACCGCAAACGGAAGCGGAACAGCTGAATCAATTAAATAATCAAACGGCGTCACCGGCTTAAAGTCCTTGTTCCCACCGATTGGCGTAATATTTGGCTCGTTTTCCTTAATTGTTTTAAGGAGCGGGCCAAGATCGGCGAGCGAATTTACTTTTGACACGTCCATCTTGTATTTATCTACGAGATCTTTGTTGAAAACATACACTTGTTGCTCGCCGATTTCTTTATTGGAAGGTACGCCATAGACTTTATCGTCCATCGTCACGCCTTTCCAAAGTTGGCTATTTAGCTCCGCTTTCATCTTCTTGCCTTCTTTATCTAAGTACGGCGAAATGTCCATAAAAGCGCCTTTTTGTGAATACGTAACGAATTCTCCCGCAGCGGTGTAAGCGATGTCAAAATTTTCACCCGAATTAATCATCGTTTGCATTCTGCTGCCGTAGTCGCCCCAATCGATTTGCGTCATGTCAACACCGATGCCAAGCTTCTCTTGCGTATATTTGTTGACCTCTTTCATCACCTTCGCATTATCCTTTTGAGGCGTCCCAATCATGTACCATTTCAATGTAACCTCACTATCTCCACTCGCCGACTTATCACTACCACAAGCCGCCATTACCAACAACATACTGCTCAAAATCATAACCAGAAACATTTTCTTCTTCATCAAAAATCCTCCCTTTTTATCAGGATCCCGAGTCAATCTCAGAACCCTATTTTATCACTAATCTGTAAATAGATGCTGTAACTCATTTCGGGCAGCTCCAACAGTTTCTCAGCCCGTAGATTTACTCTTTCACTCCCCCGATGGTCAGCCCACTTATGAAATATTTTTGAAAAAACGGATACGTAATCGCGATTGGTATCGTTGAAATGACGACCATCGCCATTTTGGCACCGTCTTGGGGAATGCTTTTGAATGCGCCGGCTGTGAACGCGATATCCGCATTTTGACGCATGAACTCAAGGTTATTTTCAATTTTCATCAACAGGGATTGGAGTGGGACTAGTTGTGGGTTGTCGATGTACAGCGAGGCGTTAAACCAGTCATTCCAATAACCGAGCGTGCTAAACAGGGCAATCGTCGCGATACCTGGCAGCGATAGCGGCAAAACAATTTTCCATAAAATGCGGAGTTCACTAGCGCCTTCTATTCGCGCGGCCTCTAGGATTGGTTCTGGGATCGAGCGGATAAAGAAGGTTCGCATAATCATGATGTAAAACGCGTTCATTGCTAGAGGCAGAATCAGTGCCCAGATGGAATTTTTCAGTTGGAGTACTTGGGTCATGACGATGTATGCTGGTACCATCCCGCCACTAAACAACATCGTGAAAAAGGCTAAAAAGGTGAATTGTTTGCGGTAGGCGAATTGTTTACGGGAAATCGCATAAGCGTACAAGGCAATCATCGCTACGCTAAACACAGTTCCCACTACGGTAACCACAATCGTGACGCCATAGGATTGCAACAGCTGACCTTTCATATTCCAGAGGTATTTGTAGGCTTCTGTGCTCCATTCATTCGGGATAAGCCGGAAACCCTGTGTTGCTAGTGAATCTTGACTACTGAACGAAATCACAATGATGTATAGGAACGGAAAGACGCATAGTATGCCAAGGAATCCGAGTAATATATTCATTGCTACGTTCATGTTAGGTCCGAAATCGATGACGTCAGGCTTTGTTTTTTTACGCTTATCTTTTTTCGGCAGGCGGAGGTCGCCATTGACCTGCTCTAACTGCTCGACTTGTTCAATTTGTTCTGCCAATTAACTCACCTCCGTTTTTAAAATAGGGCATATTCTGGATCGATTTTCTTCACGATGTAGTTTGTAAGCATGACAAGTATAAAGCCGACAATCGACTGATAAAGCCCTGCCGCGGCACTCATACTGATGTCCCCAAGCGATGTTAAACCACGATAAACGTATGTATCGATAACATCCGTCACTGGGAATAATGGCCCTGAATTTCGCGGAAGCTGGTAAAACAAGCCAAAATCAGAGTTGAAAATTTTGCCGACGTTTAGAATTGTTAGAATGATAATCAGTGGTGTCAAAGCCGGAATCGTAACGTGGCGAATTTGTTGCCATTTGCCGGCGCCATCGATCATTGCGGCTTCGTAATAATTCCGATCAATACCTGCAATCGCGGCTAAATAGACGATACTGCCGTAACCCATCCCCTTCCAAATGTTCATGAAAATCAGGATGAATGGCCAATAGTGTGGATCGCTATACCACGAGATTGGATCGCCACCAAAGGAGACAATCAGCGAGTTAAGTAGTCCACTATCTTCACTCAAGAAGCTGTAAAGGAAGTAGCTCACAACAACCCATGATAGGAAGTAGGGAAATAGCATACCAGTTTGATACACTTTTGCCATGCGTTTGTTTACAAGACTGTTAAAGACGATCGCCAAAGCAACGCCCAAAAGGAGCCCCACGACAATAAAGACTAAGTTATAAAGTACGGTATTCCTTGTAATAATAAAGGCATCATCTGTTCTGAATAAAAACTTGAAATTTTCTAGCCCTACCCAGTCACTACTCATTAGACTAGATATGAATCCGCTTCCATCTACACGGTAATCTTTAAAGGCAATCACAGTTCCAAACATCGGTAAATACGCAAAGATTAAAAACCATGCGACTCCTGGTAAAACCATGAATAACCAAATTTTATTCGCGTAGAGCTTTTTGAAGAACTTCTTCAATTCGTGTCACCCCGCTTTTGTAAGTGTTTTCAACATATTAAGTGTACCTTTTTTAGGGGTATCGCGAATAGTGGGGGAAATATAGATTTGTGGACAAAATTAGGAAAGCAAAAAAAGATGGACCACGAGTTGATATTTCGCTCAACTTATGGTCCACCCTCATGTTCTGTTGCTCTATTCCGCGTTTACCTCAGATTATCCCGTAACGGTGTGAAAATATTCGAGTACTCCTCATATTTTGATGTCATATCGGCAGGAAGCACTTTTTCCCACGCCTTCTTATTAGGGATCAAGTCTTGATAATCATCTGACCATCCCGGCACTTTTAAAATGCGATCTGCTGTGTCATCACGGGTGTTCCCAGCCACATAAGAATCAGCTGAAAAAAATCCTACGCCATCTGTTGTTAATCCTAAACCGACTCTTCTGTTGGATGGTATATTTTGATAGTTGATATACGCATTGCTTATAAAAACACCATTATGCGTGTTAGGCGTCCGAGTTGCCCAGTTGAGTTCCATCCCAAACGCATAACTATCCTCCCATTTTTTCCAGTCAAAAGTGTTGCCCGCAACTAACCAGTTAGACAATTCGGATACGGATGTATAAGTGTCAGCTAAACCATATTCCGCAGTTCCATACATAATAATCCCTGTATTTCTAAAATAGTTATTCATAATGAGGATATTTCGTCCTGATTTAAATTTAACGCCTCCTGCTACGCCATTATGAAAACCACGAACATGGTTGCCTACAAAATCTATGTTTTGAGATCCTCTTAGATAGATAGCATGATCTTGCCCGACATTATTGTTAGAGTAGAAGAAATTTCGATTGATCTTGGCATTTTTTAATGTGTTGTAGGAATTAATCCCTGTAGAAATATAATTCTGGTCATCTTCTGTCACATCTATTTTTTTCGACTCAGCTAGTGTTTGAAGCTTAGTAATCGTCGCTTTTGTCGCGTCTGGACTAACACTCTTCATGCCAGATAGCTCACTGATTTTAAGTCCAATGACATTTCCCTCAATTTGCGTATTTTGCATATGTTTATATGTCCCACCCGTCGCAAAACCGCTAACATATATCGTCGTATTGCCAGTACCTGGTGCGGTATGTTTTGCGTCTCTCATAAAAATATTTGATTTAATAACCGCATTATCACTGGCATACAAAACAATATTAAAGCCCGGATTCGGATTGTAAAAAATATTATTTGTAATCGAAATGTTAGTCGCTACACGTGCGCTTATGCCAATACCGTCCAATAGGAGATTATTGATAGAGACGTTTTTTTCCTCTGCATAATCACTGCCGTCAAAAATAACGCCAGCTCCTGAGGTATTCTTTAAGATCGTTCCTCGCGTTGCATCACCTTTTAGATTCATGTTCGTCTTTAATTTTAGCGATTTATTGATGATATAGGTTCCTTCTGGTATATATACTTTTTTGTTGGCTGTAGCGGCTTGGTTAATGATATTTTGCAGTTTGGTGGACTGATCCAGCGTGCTTTCAGGGTCAAGTGCATTGGCACCAAAATCAGCTACACTAGTCGCGACTAAATCTTCTTTATTTTGATTTGTAGCGGATACTGTTATTTCTATTGTCTCCAATGGGCCTTCGCTTTGAGTCGCCCGTAATAGTGTTCCTTCTTGCTGTTTTGGAATTGGGATGGAGTATAATCCATTGGCATTCACTTTTCCAGTCCCCACTACTTGATTGTTGCTTTCAATGGTTATTGTTGCGCCCAGAACTCCTGTACCGCTCACTTCTGTGCTATTAGTCGCAAATGTATTTACACTCAAACCCGTTATAACAGCTAACTCTTGAGGCACGCTTATATCACCATTTTTACTCTGCTCTATGCGCATTTTCGTGTTCTCTCGTTGTTGAGGGATTGCTATTTGGTAATCACCATCAGCATTGACTGTCGTTGAGCCTACTTCACTACCATTTATTTTCACAGAGATTGTTGCTCCTGCTGTTCCAGTTCCATTTACCGTTGTACTATTATGTGTCACTGCATTAATGGTTGGTTGCTCCAAACCTTTTGAGACAGTCACTCCCTCGGCAGGGCTAATGTCCCTTCCTGATACTTGAGTGATGAGCAATTGGGTGCCTTCTAATTGCCTTGGAATGACTACTTCGTACGTACCATTAACCGCTATATTTCCTGTACCTATTTCTTTCCCATCCGCTTTGACAGATATGGTTGCACCCGATGTTCCTACTCCACTCACTTTTGTATGGAGAGCTGTTACTTTCCCTGCTTTGGGAGCATCTAGCCCTTTGACGACGGTTATGTCTCTGCTTTCTAATTCTGCACCTGCTGTTGCTACAAGTGTTAATTTACTTCCTGGAGCTTGTTTTGGCATACTAAATACGAAAGATCCGCTTCCAATCGCTGTTGTTTGTGCTATGATTTGCTTCTGTTCATTATAAAGGCTTATTTTCGAAAATCCTCTACGCGCAACACCTCGGTAGCTTACTTCGTTAGAACTTATTGTTGTTGGCATAGAAACGATTGGGTCTGGTACTTTTATTTCGCGCGCTATACTCGTGTCGCCATCTTTACTTTGGACGGCTGATAAGGTTGTTCCAGCCACCTGCTTTAAAATTGGGATAGAATATTGACCAGTAATAAATACCGTTCCACGTCCAATTTCTTGGTCTCCAGCTTTTACGATAATCGTCGCGCCCGCTACTCCTGTTCCACCGATGATAGGGTTGGCACTTGTAGTTAGTCGGTCTATTCCAGGAGCTACAATACCTTGGGCTACCGTTACTTCCAGCGCTTCACTTGTTGCCCCCTCTTCTGACTGTGTAATAGAAACTTGGGCATTGACGGCTTGCCTTGGGATTCGAACGCTGTACACACCTTCAGCTGTTACCTCCCCTGTGCCGATTTCTTTTCCTGCTACTTTCACATGGATTGTTGCGCCTTTCTCTCCAGTTCCATTTACTTCTGTACTATTCGTTGTCAGGTTATTTGTAATGGCTGGTTTGGCACCTGTTGTTACGATCACTTCTTTGGCAGGACTTATATCTCTTCCTGATATTTGAGTGATGAGTAACTTGGTTTCTTCTGGTTGTTTCGGAATCATTATCTCATAAGCACCATTAGCCGCTACTGTTCCTGTACCTATTTCAACGCCACCAGCTTTGATCGATATTTTAGCCTTGGCTGCGCCTACTCCACTCACTTTTGTCTGGAATGCCGTTACTTTCCCTGCCTGGGGAGCATCTAATCCTTTAACGACCGCTATACCTCTACTTTCTAATTCTGCACCTGCTGTTGCTATGAGTGTTAATTTACTTCCGGGAACTTGTTTTGGCATACTAAACACGAAAGACCCGCTTCCAATCGCTGTTGTTTGTGCCACAAGTTGATTCGTCTCATCATATACTCTTATTTTTGAAAAACCTCTACGTGCAATGCCTCTGTAGCTCACTTCATTAGAGCTTATCGTTGTCGGCATGGATATGATGGGTTCTGGTACTTTGATTTCTCGCGCCGTGCTCGTGTCGCCTTCTATGCTTTGAGTTACTGATAATTTTGTTCCCGCTACTTGTTTTAAAATTGGAATAGAATACTGACCTGTGATAAATACTGTTCCACGTCCAATTTCTTGATCGCCAGCTGTTATAACAACTGTTGCTCCTGCTACTCCTGTCCCTCCGATGACAGGATTGGCACTCGTTGTTAATCGGTCTATTCCTGGTGATTCAACTCCTTTAATTGTTGATATTGTGTTTTTTCCAGAAAATTCTTCAGGTAAATTAGTTGACGCTTCTCCATTCACACTGTCTATGGGGAAAATAGGTGCTAGTCCCACAGCCATTAAAACTATTGTGCCCTTTCTTACAACTTTACTCACATCGTTCTTTTTCATTTACTTCCTCCACAATCTCCATTTTTTATCTGAAATCCCTATATTGCGAATATCCAAATTTTAACTCAACGAAACTTTACTCCTATATGTTTAGTATAAGCTTTATTTACTGATGCTGTCTGTGGATGGATTATGAATCTTAAATTTGTGAAAGCGGATTAAATCTAAATGCACAGCTTCTTTTTTTCTAAGTAAACGCTATCACGACAAAAAATACTAAAATAATTAAAAAAGGAAACACCGATAGGGGGCTTGATTTTCTCAATACCTAGCTTCTGTAAGTATGTTTGGTTCGCACTTTCTTGATTCCAAATCTCAGATTATGCATTAGAAAGCGCACTTCCATGAATTGAAAGTGCGCCTTCACCGTACTGTATTTATGATCTACCTTTTAAAGATGTTGTTTCCTTTTATTGAGGAGAATGCTGGATCCAATCACTACAAGCAGGCTTCCAAATAGGAGGGTTAACAACGAGAAATCGTCTCCATTTTTCGGCATTCTCTCCGTTAAGATTGTACGTTTTTCATTTTTACTAGCTTTATCTATTTTCCCTATTTCGCTTGGATCGTTATCTGATTTAGACAGATTTTCTGGTGTTTGCGGATTGTCTAGTTGATCTACTCTTTCCGGATTTTCTGGATCTGGATTCTTGATAAAGCGAACCGTTTGGTCTAAGTCATTGATATCTTCATGTACCACAACTTCTTT